>JAFGVG010000076.1 GCA_016938095.1 Bacteroidales bacterium | reverse complement strand
GGCGAAACGGGGGCGGGGTGACGGCTATTCTTGAAGATAAAGCCGGATTTCTCTGGCTGGGTACACGTTTTGGCGGACTTTACAAAATTGACCGTCAGACAGGTCAGTATGTTGCATACCAGCAACCCGGTAAGGGTAATGGTATCAGCGGTAACAATATTTTATCACTGGCCGAAGTCACCGAAAGCGATAAGTCATTTATATGGATTGGTACCGATGGGGGAGGTCTTAACAGGCTCGATACGCGCTCCGGCAAATTCACGGTTTACAAGAGTACCGCCGATAAAACCCTGGGCCCAGGCAGTAACAGTATTTCCACCATTTTGCCATACGATGCCAGTCATTTGTTGATTGGTTCACGTGATCGGAACTTGGGTGAGGGTGTTGATGTATTTAACCTGAAAACAGGCCGGTTTGTAAATATGCGACATAACCCCCACGACTCATTAAGCTTGGGGAGTAACAACATTCAGAAGATGTTTAGGGATAAAACCGGCACCGTGTGGGTAGGGACCCGCAACGGTGGTTTGAACAAGTTTGTGGTTAAGGATATTGATGCCACGCGGCCTGAAGATGTCGGTTACTTTGTCAGGTATACCAATAATCCGCAAAACGAGGCTTCATTAAGTGATAATACCATTTACGCTATTCACGACGATACCCAGGGCAACCTTTGGGTTGGGACCAACGAGGGGGGGCTTTCATGTCTGGATTCCCGGAAGGGCAATTTTTTTGCCAATGCACCCGACAATGCCTTGAAGAACCAGCTGGTATACGGCATTTTGGCAGATGATCATGAGAATTTATGGATCAGCACAAGCCGGGGGGTGACAGCTTTAAACCTGACTACCGGAAAAATCCATCAGTTTGATAAATACGACGGCATTCAGGAAGATGCCTTTATTTACGGATCGTATTTTAAATCGCCATCGGGTGAGCTGTTCTTTGGGGGGATCAGTGGTTGCCATTCATTTCACCCCGACAGTATCAAGGTGAACCTGAGGGTTCCGAAAATTGTAATTACCAGCCTGAATTTCAGCGGGAAAAAGGGTATTGTGAAGGTAAATGAAATTTCCGGAAAATCGGTAATCGCCTCTAAAAGGATCACTGTGCCGCATTATCAAAACAACTTTGCTGTTACTTTTTCTGCCCTCGACTTTGATATGCCGGCCCACAATCGGTATAAATACATGCTCGACGGGTACGATCAGAAATGGATCGAAACCGATGCCCGACGCCGCTATGTAAATTATACCAACCTGCCTCCCGGGCGTTATGTGTTTAAGGTTATCGGGTCGAACAGCTATGAAATCTGGAATCACGAAGGCGCTTCGGTAATGCTGCTCATAACCCCTCCCTGGTGGAAGACAAAAGCTTTCCAGGTTATTATGCTGATGCTGGCCATTGGCCTGCTGGCACTGGGCTTTTACCTGTTGCACCGAAAACACCAGCATGAGAAACGTATGGTGGAAATGGAAGCCCAGTTGTCGCTCAAGGACGAAAGAACCCAGCTCAGAACACTAATTGACAGCACACACGACCTCATTTTCATCAAAGACAGGCAAAGTCGATTTAGTGTAGCCAATAAACGAGTGGCACAGGTGATGGGAACTACACCGGAAAACCTGATCGGAAAAACCGATTTTGAATTCTATTCATCTGATCTGGCACGCAAGTTTTATACCGACGAGCAAAGGATAATGGAAACTGGTGAGGCCATGATCAATTGCGAAGAACCAGCGCTTGATGAACATGGTAACCGTGTCATCATTTCAACCTCAAAGGTGCCTGTCAGGAACAAGGCTGGCGAAATAATAGGCCTGGTGGGAATATGCCGCGATATTACCAAACTTAAACGCATTGAGACACAGTTGCGTAAAAAGTCGGATGACTTACAGGAAACCAACCAGTTGCTCGAAAAACGGCAAAAGGAGATTCTTATTCAGTCGGAGGAACTCGCAGAACAAACCCAGCATTTGTTAAGGGTAAATGGTGAACTAGAGCGACTAAACCGCACCAAGGATAAGTTTTTTTCCATCATTGCCCATGATCTCCGCAATCCGTTCAATGCCATAATTGGTTTTAGCGAATTGCTCCGGAACGATTTTCATGAAATGGATGACAAACAGAAAATCAATGTACTGGAATTAATCAACATATCTTCACAAACAGCCTACAACCTGCTGGAAAATTTGTTGGAGTGGGCCCGCACGCAGACCGATAAAATTCAGTATGTGCCGGCGGATTTTGACATTCACGAGGCAGCGGTTGCTGTTATTGATTTGCATTGTGGTACAGCCAATAAGAAGGGGGTTAAGCTACGAAACGAGATAGCGCCATCGACTTTTGTGTATGCCGACCGCAACATGATTACCACTGTGTTGCGCAACCTGGTGAGCAATGCCATTAAATTCAGCAATCCAGGGGGTGAGATTGTGGTTTCAGTGAACAACCTTAACACCAAGGTTGAGGTGAATGTGGCAGACAACGGGGTAGGTATGACAGCCGAATGCCTGAGCAAGTTGTTTAGAATTGATACCTATTATTCTTCATCAGGTACCATGGGCGAGTCGGGTACCGGCTTAGGATTAATCATCTGCAAGGAATTTGTGGAAAAGAATCACGGACGCATAAGGGCATCGAGTCAGGAAGGCGAGGGTACAACCTTGACTTTTACCCTCAATACGGCTAAAATGAATTAGCCGGACTACTGTTGCTGTAACCGGAATAATGTTGCGGGCAGCAGATCCGAACTTTTCTCGGAGGACACATAAACACCATCAGCTGCAACGAATATGGCCTCGACCTGCACACCAAAATCTTCAAAATCGATTCGTTCAGCATCCGAAAAATTAAAGTCGCCGGTGTCAAAACCGGAGTAAATCCATAGAAAAGGAGCAAGCAGGTATCCGGCAAGGTAAAGTGAAGATGTTTGTGGTTCATAGGCCGCCGATGTAACAAGGCCTTCGACATTCAATTCCCTTTTGTGTTTTGCCAGGTATTGCCCGGGAAGTAATGGCAGCGTATAGAGTTGTGTGCGGTAATCAATCCAGTCCTTGGTGAACAATATCAATGAGTCTGCTGTGGCAATAAACGCTTCGCAATCGAACCGCGTGGCCTGGTTGGCCGGGGTATAATCGGTTTGATCTTCATAACTGAAAGTAATCAATCCTGCAGGGGCCACAGTGTCGGTAGCTGCAGTCAGTGCGGTTTTACTAATACGGATAATGCGAAGGTCGTCACGGCTGCCGTCGTTATTGCCGAAATCGCCTATAAAAATGTCATGATCGTTTTGTGTAATATCTTCCCAATCGATGTTTTCGGTATTTTTCACATAAACCTTACGGGTTACCATGTTGGTATTCCGGTCATAACCATATAAAACAGGTTCGTCACCGCTGTCGTTGATCAACCATATTAAATTGTCGATTGCAATCATTCCGGAGTTTTCATTTAATTCTTCGGGAAGTGTTGCTACTTCCTGAAGCTCCGGCTGTCTCTCCGGGGGATCTTCGCGCGGAATGCATCCCAGCAGGATGAATAATACCAGGGTACAAAGCATGGCGGAACAGTATTTAAAAAGAAACAAGGGCATAGGATTAAGCATACTAATGCTTTTAACATTGTTTTATATTGCTGTAAAATTATACTTTTGTTGTTATTGTAACATTAATTATAGGTGTAGAAATGAAGAAGTATAAATGTATAGTCTGCGGTTACATATATGATCCGGTTGAAGGAGATCCCGATGGCGGTATTGCCCCGGGTACTGCTTTCGATGATATCCCCGATGACTGGGTATGCCCGGTTTGCGGGGTTTCCAAATCCGATTTTGAACCGGTTGAATAAACTACCTTTTGTATCAATTACGTAGCCTGTACTGGGATATTCCTGAGAACTTCCAGCAGCAATTGCCAGAATTTTCCGGTTGTTGATATACTGATCCTTTCCGATGGAGAATGAGGGTCCACAATGGTGGGACCAAAAGAAATCATATCGAGGTAGGGGTATTTCTCCAGAAAAAGTCCGCATTCAAGTCCGGCATGTATGGCTTTTACCGCGGGTTCAACGCCAAAAAGTTTGGTATAGGCCGATTTGGAAATATTCATTATTTCAGAACCGGGGTTGGGATTCCAGCCGGGATAACCTTCGGTTTGTTCAACCAGGGCTCCTGCCAGCTTAAAAGTACTTCTGACGGTATTGGCTATTTGTTGCTTGGCTATGTTTACGGAGCTGCGCTGACTGGTACTAACCACAATATGGTTTGGTGACTCGAACTTTACCGATGCCAGGTTGGTAGAAGTTTCCACAAGGTTTTCCATTACCCGGCTCCAGGCAATAACACCATGCGGGCATGCATAAAGTGTGTTCAGCAATTTCTCCTGGACCTTCTTTTTCATTACTTTTTCGGGAAGATCCGCAGGAACAAGCGTAAACTGAATGCCAGGCTCGTCAACCAGATAAGTTGCTTTTAATAACCTGGTGTAATCGCTGAAATAGCCCATAAACACATCGTGGTATTTATTCGGCACAACAACAACGGCATAGGCCTCTCTTGCAATGGCATTGCGCAGGTTTCCGCCTTCGAATACCGAAAGGCGTGCTTCGAACCGGTTACGCGATTCCCACAAAAACTGGTTGAGTATTTTAATGGAGTTACCGCGGTTTTTGTGAATATCGGTTCCCGAGTGTCCTCCCTGTAAACCTGAAACTTCAATCCGGAATGCGGAGTGGTCCTCGGGGGTCCGTCTTACATTGTATTTAATTGTTGCCAGGGTGTTCATTCCGCCAGCGCAACCAATAAACAATTCGCCTTCGTCTTCTGAGTCGAGGTTAATCAGTATACGGCTGTTGAAAAATCCACTTTCGAGGCCTTTGGCTCCGTTGAGCCCGGTTTCTTCGTCAATTGTGAACAAACACTCCAGGGGGCCGTGCTGCAGACTTTTATCGGCAAGGATAGCCAGTTCAGCTGCTATACCAATACCATTGTCGGCGCCCAGCGTTGTATCAACCGCTTTGACCCAGTCTCCATCAACCACTGTCTGAATGGGATCAGTGTCAAAATTATGATTGCTGCTGCTGTTCTTTTCACAAACCATGTCGAGGTGACTTTGCAGGCACACGGGTTTCAGGTTTTCAAGTCCCGGGCTGGAAGGTTTGAAAATAACGATATTCCCCACAGCGTCCTTTTTGTATTTCAGGCTATGCTTTTCTGCAAAACCGGTAACATAGGCGATAATTTTTTCTTCTTTTTTTGACGGACGTGGTATTTTGGTTATCTCTTCGAAATAACTCCATACGGGTGATGGTTTTAATGAACCTAAAGTAGTCATGTTACAGTTACTATAATTAAACAATGTATAAGACGATCATCAAATATAACGCTTATTATTAACACATCAACAACGGTCTGGTTTTCAAAATAGGTTTATTTTTATACATTCGCAACTGAAATACTGCAAGGGAAAATCCCGGCATAAACCCTGAGCTCTGTTATGATCACTTTTGATCTGGTATTGGTTTTCGTGGTGCTGTTGTTCATTCTGGTTTCACTGTACTGGAATCTGATGGGCATTTCGTTTACTTTCCTCATCGGGGTGATCGCGCTCGGTATTTTTGGTATTATTACCCCTTCCGAAATTATCAGCGGCTTTGGCAATGAACAGGTTGCCGTGGTAATTCTGATGTTGCTCTTTAGCGATGTGATCCGGAAAACAGATATCATTGAGTTTACTTTCGACAGGCTTTTCAGGAAGGTGCGAACCTATCAGGGCTTTGTGGGCCGTATGGCACTTGCTGTAGCCGCATTTTCCATGTTTTTGAACAATACACCGCTTGTGGCTGTGATGATGCCTTATGTTAACAGTTGGACCAAACGTAACAATTTTGCGCCCTCCAAATTTCTGATTCCGCTCTCCTATGCTTCCATATTGGGCGGGTCGGCTACCCTCATCGGAACATCAACCAACCTGATTGTCAGTAGTATGGTAATCGATCAGACTATCATTCCCGACCTGGAACCACTCAGCATGTTCGATTATGCCTGGGTGGGGCTTCCCATGATACTGGTGGGTACACTTTACCTGGTGCTGGTGGGCAACCGG
>JAFGVG010000075.1 GCA_016938095.1 Bacteroidales bacterium | reverse complement strand
TAATGTAACCGCAACCGACCAATACGGGAACGATACAATAGTAACCTTTGTACTTAACCGTGAGGGCGTTTCGCTCCTCGAAGCCAATCCCATGGGCCGTACCTGGGTTGTTTTTGTCGAAAACTCCAATTACCAGACTTTTCCAAGCCTCGATGGTCCGGGTAAAGATGTCACACTGATGCGTTCGGCACTTGCCAGGTACGACATTCATAAAATCATTCATAAGCAGGACATGACCAAGAAGGAAATGGAAAGATTCTTTTCCATTGAGCTCAGGGATCTGCTCCGGAGCAATAAGGTCAATGCATTGCTGATATGGTATGCCGGGCATGGTAAATTCATTAACGAAACCGGTTACTGGATTCCGGTAGACGCCAAACGCGATGACGAATTTACCTATTATAACCTGAACGCTCTTCGCGCCTCCATGCAATCGTATGCGTCCTATGTAACGCACAACCTGGTTATAACGGATGCTTGTGAATCGGGCCCGACCTTTTACCAGGCCATGCGCGAAACCCCCAAAGAACGTAATTGCAACGACTGGGAAGCAGTAAAATTCAAATCGTCGCAGGTGTTTTCATCGGCCGGTTACGAGCTTGCGGTTGACAATTCACAGTTCACCAGGACATTTGCCAGCACCCTGGCCAATAATCCAAATTCGTGCATTCCCATCGAAACCATTGTCAACAAAGTTACCACGGCTGTTTCGCAAGGCAACCAGCAGAAACCAAGATTTGGAAAGATTATAGGCCTCGAAGACGAAGACGGCACATTTTTCTTTATGTCGAAAAACAAGTAATGACAACCCAATAGGAATTGTCTGCCCTTAATAATATAACCCTGTCATACCGGAGACCTTGCAGAATAGCTTTTGCACTGGTGGTGGTCTTGTTTGCCGGTGCTGCCGAACTCCTTTCGCAGACTTATTTTTTCGACAATTATAGCACCAAAAGGAATTTCGAATCGAAAGTATACGCCATAGTGCAGGATAACAGGCACTATGTATGGTTAGGAACACAAAGCGGTGTGTCACGGTTCGACGGTATCAGCTTTATTTCCTATTCGGTTGAACAGGGCCTTGCAGAAGGCGGTGTAAGGGTGCTTTTCATCGATAGCAACCATAATCTGTGGCTGGGACACGAAGGGGGCGGCATTACACGTTTCAACGGCAAAACCTTTGAAGTGATTAACCTGTCCGATAGCTTAATTACCTCAAATATCACTTCAATCAATCAGGACTCGCTAAAACGCCTTTGGATTACCACAGCATCTGATGGCGCCTTGCTGATAAAGAACCCTGCCAATCCGGGAAAGGATTTCGAATTTGAACACTACCTGAAAGGCCGGAGCCTGGGCGACCAGGTTTTCGGAAGCCTTGTCACCCGGGACGGTGCCATATTCTTTATCACCAACGTGGGTATACGAAAGTACAATAAAACCGACAATTCGTTTGAAACGTACATCCCAAAAGGTATGTCGACCTATTTCAGCCCTACGGTCATGTTCGAAGACAGCAAAGGTAATTTCTGGCTGGGAACGTATAACGGAGGTCTTACCCGGTGTAACCTCCGAAACAATTCCATGGCAGAGTTTACCACCGGTAACGGGCTGGCCTCGAACTGGGTAACAGCCATCACCGAAGATCGCAAAGGGAATATTTGGGTGGGCCACTGGAAAGGAGATGGTAATCCCGGTGGAATTACACGCATTGATGCATTGGGTCAGCTGAAGATTTTCAACACGTCCAACGGACTGCACGACGACCATGTATGGTGCCTAACCGAAGACGCCGAAGGCAATATGCTGATAGGAACCACCGAACAGGGACTGGACATTTTTAAGGATGAACGCTTCATTGGCTTCTCACAACAAAATGGTTTGGTCGACAACCAGGTTAATGCCATCACAACCGATCCGCAAGGAAACATTTGGCTGGGCACCAACCATGGAATATCGGTATATACCGGCGTACCAAATGCCCGGGGATTCTACCATTTCGACCATACGAACAGTCCCCTCAGAAGCCGCATCCGTTGCTTTGCCAGGGACAGTGAAAACAATATCTATGCCGGTACAGCCGAACAGGGGATCATCATGTACAGTGCTGCCAGGAAGCAGTTTATGGCACAACCCGCCATCAACAGCAATATCGACCCACGCCTTTTGGTAACAACCGGTATTACTGCACTTGCCATCGACAGCCGCGATCATTTGTGGATTGGAACCAGCGACGGGCTGGTTGAATATGATCTGGCCAATAACCGTTATGTGAATACGCACACCCAAGGGTCTGGTCTGGCAGGCAATTATATAACCGCCTTATATTGCGATGCCGGTAACAACCTGTGGATCGGCAGCGAATTAAAAAACGGACTGACCCGTTACAACCACGGAGTATTTTCGAAAATGGTCAGCCTGGGCGATGTAGCGGTGACCTGTATTACCGGAGATAACCAAAACAACATCTGGGTGGGAACCCGTACCAAAGGAGCCGCGAAAATAAAGGCCGACACGGTAATCTATTTCGGAGTGCAGGAAGGCATGCTGGCCAACCTGATAAATCTGCTGGTATGCGACAAGTACAACAATATTTATGCGGGTACTAATTTTGGACTGAATAAAATAGATGAGCATAACCAAAATATCCAGGCATTCACCCATCAAAATGGGTTTACCGGAATTGAAACCAATAACAATGCCTGGTGCTTTGACGCCTCAGGCGCATTGTGGATAGGAACCGCAGATGGGGCCATGCGTTGCAACATCGATTTGCTTGCGGTTGAAGATTCGACAGCCCCGGTGGTTCATTTTAACGAGATGCTGGTAAAGCAAACACCTTGCAGCATGATACAAGGTATACGTTTCCCGAGTGCTGAAAACGACTTTACTTTCAACTACATCAGTATCTCGCTAAAAAATCCCGAAGGTATTTATTACCAGTTGTTACTCGATGGGTTACACGATACCTGGCAGGACATGAAACACGAAACTTCGGTATCGTTTGCCAAGTTACAACCCGGCAAATACACCCTGAAGGTTAGGGCCAGAAACGATCATAGTAATTGGTCGGAACATCCGGCAACCTTCACCTTCAGGATACTTCCCCCTTTTTACATGCGGTTATCCTTTATCCTGACCATGATCATCCTGCTGCTGGCAGGGGTGATAGCATACATTAAAATCAGGGAAAAAAACCTGATGCGTGAAAAAAGGATGCTCGAGGAAAAGGTGCAGGAACGAACCATCGAGCTTTCTGCTGCCAATGAGCTGTTGTCGGTGCGTAACCGCGACATAACCGACAGTATCAATTATGCCCGGCGAATTCAGTTTTCCATTCTGCCACCCGACATTCCCTCGGATAATACCTTTGTACTTTTCAAACCCAAGGATATTGTCAGTGGTGATTTTTACTGGATAACAAATGTAGGGGGGCGTGAGTTTCTTGCTGCCGTAGACTGCACAGGGCATGGGGTTCCGGGTGCTTTCATGTCGTTTATCGGATACACCGCGCTGAATAAAATTATTATCGAACAGGGTATCTACACCCCTTCGGTAATACTCGACCATCTAAACCGAGAGGTTGCCCTAACCCTGCACCAGAAAGGCGAAAACATTGTGAACGATGGCATGGACATAGCACTGGTGTCCTATTCAGGTCTTGCCGGGCAGCTTGAGTATGCAGGAGCTTTCAATCCCCTTGTTGTTGCCAGGAAAGGCGAAATTATCGAAATTAAGGCTGATCGCTTTGCCATTGGTCGTTCCACAGGAACTGAAAAGAAATTCACCAACCACAACTTTGCCCTTGAAAAAGGCGATATGCTCTATCTTTTTTCAGACGGATATGCCGATCAGTTCGGAGGCCCCGGAGAGAAAAAATTCAAAGCATCTGCGTTAAAGGAATTGCTTGCCGGCATAAGCCCGCTTACGGTTGATCAACAGCGCGAAAAACTGGAGCAAACTTTCGAAGAATGGAAAGGATCGCTCGAACAAATTGACGATGTATTGATTGTTGGCCGGAGGTGTTAAACGGCTTTCGAAAGGTGGCGATGCCCCACCATCGACTTTACCACCCTGGCAATGCTGTCTGCATCATAATCACATTCCTTGTACAATTCGGCCTGGGTGCCATGTTCGACAAAATGATCGGGCACACCCAACCTTTTCACATTGGCCTGGTAACCGTTGTCGCTCATAAATTCGAGAACTGCACTGCCAAAACCGCCTTTCAGCACGCCGTCTTCCACCACCACAATATTCTGGAAAGCCTTGCAGATGCTGTGCAATGCAGCCTCGTCGAGGGGTTTTGCAAAGCGCATGTCCCAATGCTCTGCTTCAATATTCTCCATGCCGGGTTTAGACAGCGCATCTTCAACAAGGTTTCCGGTGGTGCCCAGCGAAAGTATAGCAATGTCCTTGCCAGGTCTGACCAGGCGCGCCCTGCCAATTTCAATTTCACGGAATGGCTGTTGCCAGTCGATTGTGCGACCTCTGCCACGCGGATACCTTATGGCAAATGGCCCGTGGTTTTTGAGTTGTGCGGTGTACAGCATATTTCGCAATTCTTCCTCGTTCATCGGGGCGCTTACAATCATATTGGGAACGCAGCGCAGATAGGCAATATCGAAAACGCCCTGGTGGGTAGCCCCGTCAGCTCCCACAATGCCTCCCCTGTCGATGCAGAATATCACCGGAAGATTTTGCACGGCTACATCGTGAATTACCTGATCGTATGCCCGTTGTAAAAACGATGAATAAACATTGCAGTAAGGTATGATACCCTGTGCGGCCAGTCCTGCAGAAAATGTAACTGCATGCTGTTCGGCAATACCCACATCAAAAGCTCTTTCGGGCAATTCGTCCATCAGTATCTTAAGTGAGCAACCCGAAGGCATGGCAGGCGTAATCCCTACGATACGGTGATTCTGGCGGGCCAGCTCAAGCAGGGTGATTCCGAATACATCCTGGTACAGGGGCGGTTCCTTACCTCCCGTGGAAGTAACCACCAGTTCGCCTGTTTTACGGTTGTATAAACCGGGGGCATGGTAAACGGTTTGGTTCCGTTCTGCCTCCGGAAATCCCTTGCCCTTGACCGTGTGCAAATGCAGTAATTTGGGTCCCGGAATATTTTTCATATCCTGTAATAGTTCGGCCAGGTGTATCACATCGTGCCCGTCCACCGGTCCGAAGTAACGGAATCTCAATGCCTCAAAAAGGTTGCTCTGGTGCAGAAGCACCGATTTGAGCCCGTTTTCAAGTTTTTGCGCATATTCGCGTGCATGTGGCGCTATCTTGTTGATTTTGCCAAACAGGGTCCAAATATCGCCTTTGAGCCTGTTGTAAGTCCTTGAGGTGGTGACATCGGCCAGGTATTCCTTTAAGGCGCCCCTGTTGGGATCAATAGCAATGTTATTGTCGTTTAGAATAACCAGAATATTGGTTTTTTCAATTCCGGCATTGTTGAGTCCTTCAAAAGCAATTCCGCCGGTCATGGAGCCATCGCCAATAATGGCCACTATATTCCTTTTGATGCCCTGGATGCGACTGGCAACGGCAATTCCCAATGCGGCCGAAATAGATGTGGAAGAGTGCCCGGTGCCAAAGGCATCGTATTCACTTTCACTGATTTTTGGAAATCCGCTGATTCCTTTGTACTTACGGTTGGTATGAAACGATTCACGCCGGCCAGTGAGTATTTTGTGACCATAGGCCTGATGGCCCACATCCCAAACCAAAGCGTCGTGGGGAGTGTTATAGGCATAATGCAGCGCTACGGTGAGTTCAACCACACCCAGACTGGCACCCAGGTGACCCGGGTTGGAGGCACATTCATCAATAATGAACTGCCTGAGCTCGTCACAAACCTGCGGCAACTGATCTTTTTTGAGCTTTCGGAGATCGGCCGGATAGGTTATCTGGTCAAGAAGTTGCTTTTCTTTTTCGTTATTCATCACCCAGGAATATCATCTTAATCGCACGGGTTAACCGACAGCTAAATTGGCTTTTAAGTTACAAAGTTAATAATTAATTCCATAATTCATTTGGACATAATTACCGGTGAACTAATTTAGCCCATTGATATATTGAAAATGCCATGGTCAAATACAGCCTGAAAACTACGCGCTTGCGCACTTTGTTAATGCTCATGCTGGCGGTTAGTTTCACCGCCTGTGTACCTCCTGCGCGCTTTAAAGCGCTTCAATCGGAATCCCTTACCTGCAGCGAGGAACGTGATATGCTAAAAGCCACACTCGAGAAACTGTCGGTTGAACAACGGGAAACAGCAGCCAGACTTGCCAGTGCCGAACAAAAACTTGCACGCGCAGGAAAAGACACGTTGAAACTCAGGGAAGAAGTCAACAGGCTGACACGCCAGCATGAATTGCTGAAAAACGACTATAGTGACCTGCATGAGGCTCAGCAAGCCCTGGCACAAGGCAGCGAGACTGAAATCAGGCGGCTCATGAGTGAACTCATTGCCGCCCGTAAAGATTTGCAGCAACGCGAAAATGAACTGGAAAAGCTATCAGCCGATTTAACAACCCGGAAAACCGACCTGGACAGGGTGCAACAGGAACTCGAAACACGTAATGCCCGCCTTTCGGAACTCGAACAGGCGCTGAACCAGCAACAGCAAACTTTGTCGTCGTTGCGTAAAAAAGTATCCGATGCACTGCTGGGATTCGAAAACCAGGGACTTACCATAACCCAGAAAAACGGTAAGGTTTACGTGTCGCTTGAGGAAAAACTGCTTTTCAAAAGCGGCAGTGCAACCGTCGATTCCAAAGGTGTATCTGCACTAAAAAACCTGGCCAGGGTGCTCGAACAAAACCCCGATATCAATGTAACCATTGAGGGTCATACCGACGATGTTCAGGTACTTGCCGGATCGGCATATAAAGACAACTGGGACCTAAGTGTGTTACGGGCAACCTCCATTGTCAGAATTCTGCTCGAAGGATCGTCGATAAACCCGCAACGACTTACCACCGCCGGTCGTAGCCAGTACCAACCCGTCGATCCGGGAAAAACACCCGAAGCCAGGCAGAAGAACAGGCGAACCGAAATCATTCTTTCGCCCAGGCTCGATACCCTGTATGAACTGATCCAGGAGTAAAACAAAGTATCTGCAATAATTAACAATTTTTTAAGTCATTACCCGGCAACTAATACATTCCCTTTCCGTACAATACAACGGACGAGGCGAGTGATCAGACCATGCAGTTTTCAATTTATTCCTTACTATTACTGATTTCCTTTCTGGTTTCTTCCATTACCTGTTATTATTCAAC
>JAFGVG010000074.1 GCA_016938095.1 Bacteroidales bacterium | reverse complement strand
GTTTGCGATGGTCATGGTCTTTGACCCTGTAACGCCCGATCCGTCCCAAGCTGTGGCAACAACAGTAACCGTTCCGGGATTGAGGGCCGTTAATAAACCTGATGCATTGATAGAGGCCTGGTTGGCCGGGCTGACACTCCAGGTTACATTGGGTATGGTAGTATTGGCCGGAGTAACCAATGCATTCATTTGCACTGCATCACCTTTATAAAGAAAATCCGATCCGTCTGCTGAGGTAACCTCAATATTTCCGGTTAAGGTGAGGGTGTCGTTCACATAGGCTTTAAGCCATGTCATTGCAGGTCTTTCGGTGTTATCCGCTGTTATCAGATATGCGCCTTGTTCCTGACGCCAGACACCATAGCGGTAACCCCATAAAGTGATCCCCTCTACAGCAGGATGTTCCCAAAATATGGGAAATACACGTTGATATTCCTTGAGTTGCGCAAGATCGGTCAACCCGTCAATATCCAGCTCGGTAATGTATATGGGAATATTGGTTTCCGCCAAGAGGTCGAGATTACTTTTAAGCGTAGCAGCCGGAACGCCGTATGTTGTAAAGGCATGACCCTGTTCACCTATGCCGTCTATGAGGTTTTCGGCCTTTAACAGGTCAATGATCTCAATATATTGCTGAGTAGTACTCAAGCTGTTGATCACACTGTATTCATTTAAAATAAGTTTTGAATCAGGGAAATACTGTCGTGCCAGGCGAAATGCCGTAATAATCCAGTCCCACCCGGTGACTCCGGCACCACCCAGTGCACCGGCATAGTTCACGTTTGGAACAGTGGTGCCCCAGGGTACCATTCCGTTTGGTGCATTGTGAATAGGCTCATTAACAACATCTATGTATTCTATGGAATCGTATCTATCGGCCAGGGCAGCATACCATTCCTCAATTTCCTGACGTTGCTGGGCCGAGTCGAGTGCCCCAATCCACGAAGGTTGCTGGGCACCCCATATGAGCGTATGTTCCTTAAAGGGCATTTTATATCTACGGGAAACATTATAGGTAGAATCGAGCACAGTCCAGTCCATTACATCGCGTGTATATTCAACACTTCCCCATTTACCGGCATTTCCCGGCGTCATTTGGTTCCAGTAGCTGGCAAAATTAGGTGCCTGATTATAATCCCATTCACTTCCCAAAAATTTGGATTGACCCGCTGCAATGGGAGTGCCAGGAGGCATTTCTGCCGGAGGCAATACTGTGCCCGGTTCCCCCTTGTTGAGATTGGATACGGTAAAATAGAGATCAGCCTTCCCAAACAAAAACTTATCGATATAAAATCCATCCTCTCTTGCCCCTATCTGAAAGGTCTGTGTAAGGTTTTCCTGTTCCACCTGAAAACTTACCGGGGTCTCGTCTCCTGTGAGTTCCGACATATTGACCCATTTCCAGATACCACTACCGGCTGCACCGCTGCCGTTAACAACATCAAAAATGCCGGTATAACCTTTGACCGCAAGGCCATTGGCTCGTATCCAATCGGCATCCAACGTTACGTTCTTTTCTCCAAAACCATTGCCATAAAAATAGCTGTCATCGTCATAAGTGCCACGGCCTACTAAAACACGGGCAAATAAGTCGTACGTCCCGGCCTCAGGGAAAGTGACTTCATAGGTAATGACTCTGTTGGCATTACCCGGATAATAACTGTTAACCACATCGGAGTTTATGGTGACTGCTGTTGTCCCCAGTGTATCCACAACACGGAAATCACTTCCCTTAATTCCCTGTTCAGCCTGAATAATAACCGGCAAATCCTGAGCTTTTGACAATAGAGAAATAAAAAGAGAAAAAACTATCACCAGCAATAAATTCTTCACACGCATCATCTCAATTATTTTTGGTAAAACTAATCAACTGTTTTCAATTTATAAAGTATGCAGGAATGTGGCCGCAGAGATACTGAAAGCTTCTTTGAAAACATACCGGCATCCTTCCCATTCCACATATCAAAAGCGTTGAATGGTCCGTTTATGCCTAAATCCATTGCGTCAATGGATATCATGATTGGATCACTTTCATTGCGCATATTAAAAACCGCAAGGTAAACCTCCCCTGAAACTGCATTTTTGGATGCAATGGCTACCTTCTCCTCATCCTGGAAAAGTTGCCTCACGGCAGCACTCTCGCGGTGCATTTTCATCACTTCGGCATTGGTAAGCAACGACAGGGTGAATGCATCATTACTGGGCAAATCGCCGCCAAAAAACAGGGGTGAACGGAAAATGGTGAACAGCGTCATTAGGGAATACTGTTCATCGCGGGTAAGTCGCGTCATCCTGTCGTTTCCCCTTTCTCCCCTTATGGAAATACGACCAAGCGGTATCATATCGCAATCGGGCCAGGTACCCGGCGCTATATAAGGATACCAACGCTGACATACTTCCATGAGATGTGTAAAATGTTCCCATGTATCCCACACATCATCAACCATGCGCCACATATTGGCATGGTTACGTACATGTTCCGCAAATTCCACAGGTGTTTCACCCGGTGATGTACTTAATAAAATGGGCCTTCCGCACCGGTCAATGGCGTTGCGAATGAGTTCAATTTCGCTTTTATGATAGGGCCGCGAAAGGTCGTCGATCTTGATAAAATCAACACCCCATGATGCATACAATTCAAAAAGCGAATTGTAATATTCCTGTGCACCGGGTTTGTCTGCCACAATGGTATAGTTATCGCGCAGCCACGGACACTGCAGTTCCGTTGAATAAAGCTGATCGGCTGTGATGCCGTTTGTTCCTTTGACCGGTAGTTTTTGCTCAACCGCAATTTTGGGAATGCCCCGCATCATGTGAATACCAAATTTTAGTCCTTTACCATGAACATAATCAGCCAGTGCCTTAAAACCCTTTCCGTTTGCGGCAGAAGGAAAGCGGTTTACAGCAGGCTGGTAACGACCGTATTCATCAATTACATAACGGGGATCGGTTTGGTTGTATCCTCCTGCCTTGTCATTCTCCACATACCAGCGGATGTCCACTACAATGTATTCCCATCCGAACGGTTTCAGGTGCTGCGCCATGTAATCGGCATTGGCCTTTACCTCATGTTCCATAACAGTGGGGCCGTAACAATCCCAGCTATTCCAGCCCATGGGTGGCGTCAGCGCCCAGGTTTTGAACACACCCGGCTCAACACTAACCGACTGTCCTTTAGCTGAGTGGAGCATAAAAGAAAGCAATAGGCACAAAATGGCAAAGGATTTAAATAGTCTCATGTGAATACATTTTAATCCGAAAGATAGTTATTTGGTTGACATAACCGGCAGAAAAAATGCCGACACGAACAGGCCCTGCAGAAAGCTCAAACTGGCGTTTACCAGAACCCGTTCATTCTTTTACAAATTTCCCTTTTGATACTATTTCGTTGCCATTGGTAATTATATAAACATATAATCCCTTTTCAATAATCTTATCTCCTATTAGATATGAATCTGAAGAGAACTTATCATATAATACGATTTGACCATTTTCATTGAATATTTGTAAGACTGCATTGTACCTGATACTTTCATCTAATAACACAACGGAATGATTATTGATTGGATTAGGCATGACTGGTGACTTTTTCAACTCATCGTTGATTTGTGAAATTCCAGTTGAGTTTACATATATTGAACAAGTTGATGGCTCCGATATGCATCCAATAGAATCTATAGCGTAAACCTGGTAAGAAACACTTGTGTCAGGC
>JAFGVG010000444.1 GCA_016938095.1 Bacteroidales bacterium | reverse complement strand
CATCAGTACGGTGCCAGTTTCAACAACATTGTCAACACCATGCTCGATGAATACAATCTTACCGACATTCATTTGATAGCCCGCGATAAAGGGGCGCTTGAACCCACCATTAAGGCACGGCTCGAAACGGCCATCCGGCGATCGCTCGACATGCAAAAGGGCACACAATTATAAGACGCCGGGCCATGACACGAACCATGAAAAAACGCAGGAGCATGTTGTATATTCCGGGCAATAACCCGGCCATGATACAGCAGGGTGGGGTATACGGAGCCGACAGTCTATTGCTTGACCTGGAAGATTCAGTAGCCCTTAACCAGAAAGACTCGGCGCGTATACTGGTCAGGAATATGATCCGGTCGGTTGACTTTTACGGAACAGAGGTCTGTGTGCGCGTAAACCATCTGAGCACGCCATTTGGAATGAACGACCTCGAAGAGATTGTCCCCCTGCAGCCTTCGGCCATCCGCTACCCAAAAACCGAATCGGCTGAGGAAGTTGGCAACCTGCTTGAGATTATTGAGAAAATTGAAGACAAACACGGATTGCCTCATCATGTGATGACCATTCATGCCATGATTGAAACGGCCATGGGGGTGCAAAACGTGTTTGAAATCGCCAGCAGGTTTCCCCGCATTGATGCCATTACCATTGGCGGACAGGATCTCACTGCCGACATGAATATTATTTATACGCCTGACGGGGCAGGTATCGATTTTGCACGTAAACGCATTGTGATGGCTGCTAAAGCCAGCCATATTGATATTATCGATACTGTGTTCCCCGATGTGAACGACGAGGAAGGATTGCGCAGGGAAACGGAATATGCCAAAAAGATCGGGTTTACCGGGAAGGCGGTTATCAACCCCAGGCAGATAGATATTATTCACCAGGTTTTCACTCCAACCGAAGAGGAAATACGCAAAGCATACCGTATTGTAAAAGAATTCAGGGCCAATGCTTCGTCTGGGCTGGGCGTTTTCGCCATCGATGGAAAGATGATTGATGCACCCGTGGTCCGAAGGGCCGAATATATACTGCAACTGGCAAATATTGCCCTTCCCGGAGAGGAAGCCGAAAACAATACGATTAACGGAAAATAACACACCATGTTAAACAGCCTGGGACGCAATGTGCCTGCTTTTATTGAAGGATTGGGACGACTGGAACCTTTTGAAGGGGCCTATGCCAAAATTAAAAAAGGATGGATGGATGAACCTACCATACCGCCTCCCAACAAAGCCTACCTTCCTCATCAGAGCAAGTTATGCAGGACGCTCGAAGAAGCTATCATCCGCAGCAATCCGCACGACGGCATGACGGTTTCGTTTCATCATCACCTGCGCAATGGCGATATATTGCTTGTTCAAACGCTGACCTTATTGCACAACATGGGGATACGGGAAATCACGCTGGCATCTTCATCTTTACTCGAATGTCACGATCCTATTTTGCCTTATCTTCAGGATGGCACTATTACCCGGATTTTTTCTTCGGGAATCCGTAGCGAGCTTGGCCGGGCCATTGCCCATGGTGTTTTGGAAACCCCGGTGGTGATTCAATCGCATGGCGGACGGGTACGCGGTATCCATACCGGCAAGGTGCAAATTGACCTGGCCGTAATTGCCGCGTCAGCGGCCGACTGCGAAGGAAATGCCACAGGAGCCCATGGAAAATCGGCATTTGGTTCCATCGGCTATGCCGTAATTGATGCCCGGTATGCCAAACAAGTGGTGGTGGTAACCGATAACCTGGTAGATTATCCCTGTATACCCCTGTCGATTACCCAAAACTTTGTCGACTATGTGGTGGTGGTTGATTCCATTGGCGATCCATCGAAAATTGCCACCGGTACCACACGTATTACCAATTCGCCAATGGATTTGCGCATTGCCAAACTGGCGGCTGAAGTTATCGAGCACTCGGGCTTTTTTGAACCCGGGTTCTCTTTCCAGGTAGGGGCCGGTGGTGCCTCGCTGGCAGTGGCCAAGTTTATCCGTGAAAAAATGAAAGCAAAGGGCATAAAAGGTAGTTTTCTGCTGGGCGGCATTACTTCGTATTGCGTAGATATGTTAAATGACGGCTTGTTTGAAACCATATTTGATGTGCAATCATTTGACGCTGCTGTCAGCCAATCGTTGTTCACCAACCGCAGACATATTGAGGTACCGGCTGCACTGTACGCCAATCCGTTTAACTGCGGTTGCATTACCAACAAGCTCGATGTGGTGGTGTTGGGGGCACTGGAGATTGATGTGGATTTTAACGTGAATGTGATCACCGGCTCTGAAGGCTATGTCAGGGGCGCTTCCGGCGGACACTCCGACACCGCTTCGGGAGCTACCCTCACAGTTGTCGTTTGTCCATCGTTCCGGGGCAGGATACCCATCATTAAAAAACGGGTACATACCGTTGTCACACCCGGAGAAACTGTTCATGTGCTGGTTACCGAAAGGGGAATATGTGTTAATCCGGCTTTTCAGGCACTGGAGCATTTGCTTCGGCAGGCAGGTATGAATATTAAGGACATTCACGACCTGGAGGAAGAAGTGGACCGGATTACCGGCGTTCCAAGTCCGCTTGAATATACCGACCGGATTGTTGGCGTGGTGGAATATCGCGACGGAACCATTGTTGACGTGATTCACCAGATACAGGAAAAACAATACAAGTTACCTGTCTAAATTCTT
>JAFGVG010000443.1 GCA_016938095.1 Bacteroidales bacterium | reverse complement strand
GGGTTGTCCCTTCATATCCGGAGGATAGGGCGAAGCCGCGTTAATTTTACCATATTCAATACAGTGGGAAATTTGTGTCAGCAAATCATTCATATGCTAAAGGGTTTCATTAATCATCAGAATATTCATCATCTTTTTCAGGTATTATGTATTGCGGATAATCAATCGCGGCAGAATAACATATTGTTCAAAAGGTCCCGCGCTGCCGCCTTTATCAATAAGTTTGGCGGTTTGCGCCGCCATTTCGGCATACATGCAATCAATAACCGTTATGGGAGGATCAAAGAACTCAGTTAGTTCGGTGTTGCCATAACTTACCAGCGACAATTCACCCGGAAAGGCAAAGCCATATGTTTTAAGGCGACCGATGCACCTCACTGCGTCGGTATCGGCACAGCACAATATGCCGCCTATCTGCTGTCTGCTGACAAAGTCATTGTCCAGTTCCTTCATATCAGAAATCACATATACCTTTCGCTCGGGATAGTTTTCCGCCACAATGCCGGCAAAGGTTTGTTCCATAAATTCATATAGCAGATTTCGCCCCTTCCAGGTGTTGTTTTTCACCAGCAACAGGTTTTTTGGCGTTCTGGCGGTAAGGTAGTCCAGGGCTCTTTTTACGCCAAGGTCATAACTCTGGATGACGTACCTGAAATACGAACCTCCCATGGTATAATCCGTCAGTACCACGCAGGTATTGCCATAGAAAAGCCGGCGATAGAAATTCGCGGTAAGCGACTCGTCGTTGTTGGGGACGATAATGGCAGCTTCGTAACCCTCGCGGATCATGGTTTCAACCAGGCGTTCCTCTTCGCGGGGATTGTTATACCCAATGAAGTAGGAAAGCTGACGGCCTCTTGCCTGTGCCTCCTGATCGAGTTGATTGATCAGTTGTTCGAGGTTTGAAGAGTAAAAGGGAATGATCATGCCCCATATTTTTTTGGTTTCGGCAATGGGGGCAACAAAAGAACCTTTGCCCATATGCGACACCACAAGCCTTTCCTCAACCAGCATTCTCAGCACCAGTTTGGACGTTTCGCGCGAGACCCCATGTTTTTGCATGATACGGGTGATGGAATCAACCTGGTACCCCGGCTTGTATTGCTGCGACAAAATCTTGTTCCTGTAATAGTCGAACAAGCGCTTGTAAACCGGAATAAATGATGACCCTGGGCTTCCCATTGCTGTTAATTGTTAACGCTGGCGGTTAAATTCATCCAGTGCTTCAAAAAAAGCCAGGATGTTCCCCTCTTTTACACCCGGTGGCGTGTCGCATCCCGACGACAGGATAAAGTTGGGGAACATGGCCGTTTCGTGCAGCAGAGCTGAGGTCAATTGTTTCATCCTGACCGGGTCTGCCATTTTGAAGGCTCCTACCGGATCAAGGTTTCCGAATGCGAGTATGTCAGTAGGTACCTGATTTAACAGGGTTTTCATGTCGGCACGGTTGCCAACATGTATCCCCAGTGCTCCGGTTTCAACCATGGCCTGTGTAACCTGACCGGAATTACCGCAATTGTGCAGGATGAATAAAAAATGATCATCCTGAAATGCATCAACCAGTTGCTTAACATATACCGAAGACAAATGCTGACACATGGCTTCGTCGAGCAATCCTGCTGCCGGCTCTGCCATAATAATGCCGTTGATGCCGGTATTTTTAAGACCTTCGAGGTACAAGGCCAGCAATGAGGTACACTTTTCAAGCAATAGCGATATGGTTTCGGGCTCCAGAAAGGCTGCTGTCATAATGTCGGTGAGATCGAACAAACGTCCTGCCAGGGAAAAAGGGCCAATACAGCCGCCAAAAACTGGCCGGTTCATTTGGCCGGCTGCCAGTCGTGCAGCCTTTAAATATTCGGGAATTCTGCCTGCCTGTAAGTCGGGAACCACAAGCTGCTGAACCGAGGCAAGATCAGAAACCACATTGTTGGCAATCGCCGGCACCTCGTTTTCGGAAAAACTTACCGGACAGCCAAATGCTTCGGCTTCAACTGTAAGGTCCATGATCATGGTGGCCGCCACAGCAGGGTAGATTTCATTTACGGCCTGTATGGCCCTGAAATGCACTTCGCCGTCAGTTACCGCCTCCAGCACTGTTTTACCAATATGTTCAATTCCCGGATGCGTCATAATGGGCATTGCGGCTCTCTTTTTATCGCTTAGCAGCTTTAGCCGCCATTCTTTCATGTTGATGTTTGCCATAGGGTACCTTGCTTTAGCCGGCTAAAAACCGGGTACAAGGTAAAGAATGTATTTCATAAAACATCACATACCATCACAGTTAATCAAAAGAAGGCACACCCGTTACCTGTTGCAGTACAGATCTTTTACCGGGGTTAAGCCTGCATGTTTTCACAACAACAGGCTTAACTGGCAGCGGAAATGTTTTTCAGTAAAGGATAAATTTTGTGAACGATTCACCTTTTGGGGTTTGTGCACGCAACAGGTAGAGACCTCCAGGGAGTGACCTGTCTGTCTGGTACTGAAACTGGTGTGTTCCCGGGTCAAGTTCTCCCGCGTGCAAGGTGGCCATTGTTGACCCGAAAAGGTTGCATACCGAAAGGGTTACATGCTCCCTGCTGCCTGTGCGGATACTTACCTGAAGCAGGTGCGAAGCATGATCGGT
>JAFGVG010000442.1 GCA_016938095.1 Bacteroidales bacterium | reverse complement strand
TGCCCTTGAGAAGATTCTTACTGTACTCCTCTGAAAAATCTATTAACAGAATGATCTTGTGCATCTTTACGACCTGACGGCTACTCCTTGTTTTTAAGGGTTATGGTAGCGTTGGCAATAATAGGCTTTGCCCATAAACCAATGCTTAATATATATCCCAGTGTGACAAAAATGAAAAACATGGCGTATTTCAATCCGATTATTTCGGCAAGTCCGCCAACCACAAAAGGCACCAGCGCACCTCCCGCAATGCCGGTGCACAGAATGCCGGCAAAGGTGCCATGATGCCTGGGAACCGAATTCAGTGCAAGGGAAAATATTACCGGGTACATTACCGAGGCAAAAAAGCCGGTGAGCGGAAACGCTATCAGGGCTGCCTCTTTGCTACCCAACAAACCGGTTAGCAGGGCAATAATGGCCCCCGAGGTAAACACCAGCAGAACCAGTTTGCTGTCGATCAGCTTCAGCAAAAACAATCCTATCAGACACCCCAATGTCATCAGGCCCCAGAACCACGAAATCACCGATGCACCTTGCGTTGCCGGATCAACCCCATGGTAAGTCTGCAAAAAACGAGAGGTCCAGTTGGCTATTCCCTGTTCGGTGCCCACATAAGCAAAAATACCCAGGAAAAACAACCATACATAACGATTGCCCAATAGCTCACGAAAAGTTTGTCCCACCTCAATTTTTTCGCTATCGAGCAATTCCACCTTTGGAAAACGGATCAGCCAGATGAGTATAACCATCAGTACGGCAATAATGGCAAAAACCCAGTAAAGCGACACCCATTTTAAGCCTGCCGGCACCAGGTTATTGAGTAATCCGATTAAAAAACCGGTATCGCCCGAATGAACGTGCAATGCCAGGTAGGAATACAAACGCGGACTGAGAAACGAAGCCAGTCCAAAAATAAGCTGCGCCAGGGCCGAAAAAAAGGCAAAATTGGCTTCGCCGCCCGATTGCCTAAGGAGGGGGTTAATAACAACCTGCAGCATGGCCATGCCAATGCCGATCATAAAGAGCGAAATCAGAAAAACACTGAATCCTGGAAAAAGCGCAAAAAGCAATGCGCCGCCAAAAGCCAGCATAAAAGCTGCCATAAGAACAGGTTTCGCGGAATACTTCTCCACCAAAATGCCAGCAGGTATCGACATCACCCCGTATGCCACAAAAAACGAAAACGGCAGAAATCCGGCGAGTCCGAGGCTGAGCTTAAAGTTATCAATAGCATCAGGCATTATCGGTCCCAGCACATTGGTAAGGAACGATATTACAAAGAAGGTCACCAGTACCAGGATGACCATTACCACGCTCTTTTTCATATTATAAAGCCAGCTTAATGGTTTGCTCTTCAATATTCCAGCCAGCAACTGCCACTGTAAAATCTTTACCTTCAGTGCTTCCTTCGGGAAGTGTACAATGCAATTCCTTTGTCTCGCCGGGCAACAGACTCACATAATTGTCGCTCCAGAATACCGGATAAACAGTATGCTGTTGGTTATCCTTCAGTGTCAAATTTACAAAAAAAGCAATCCCCTGGGACGCGTTGGTCAGTTTTAGCCTGACGGCGTTACCCTTGCTGTTTTCGTTTATAACCTGCGATACTTTTACCTGCGCCGGAGTGAGATAATTGAGCGAACGGAAATCAGCAGTTGATTTCAACGGCGTATAATACCATTCGGTTTTTTCCCAGTCGTAAACATCGGGTTTGCCTGAAAGCCAGTAAAAATTGCTGGCCAGTTCGGTATTGTGCTCATCAAAAAGCGTCAGCACCAAAAATGCATTGCCGGCAACCTGGGATAACTGATAAACCTTTTGGGGTTTGTTTTCTGCAAGGTCTACCACCACCTCTTCCGACAAAATATCCTTTCCCTTGAGGTCAACCAGCCTTATCCGGGCAATAGCCCGGGGATACGACTGCAAGGTTTCATTCACGGCAAAAATTCCATTGTTGCCATAATTGTAAACCAACTGAACCGGTGCATTGGCTTTACGGGCGGCATAATAGGCCGATGTAGGCAGCAGGTAATAATCGTATAGCTGCCAGTAAAGCGACGGCCAGGCCGAGTTCAGCATCCACTGAATTATGCCTGTGGTATTGGGCCGGTTAGCCCTGAACGCCTCAAACATGCCTTTCATGGCCTCGTAACCCTGCACATTGGCTTTAAGCAAATAGTTGTCCAGATCAGATGGCTGACCGTAACGCTTGTTCAAGGCATCGTTAAAAAGATGTAAATCGCCAAAAGCCTCAGACGGATTACAATGAAAATTCCACAGGTCGTTCATCGGCCATAGCCGGTCAGCGGGTATCATTTTTTCAAGGGTTTCCCTGACCGGTATCTGCGGCCCCGGACCCGTTTCGGTATTAAACCCGTAGGCTCCGCCATTTACCGAATCGATATACCAGTACGAGGGACCGACATAATTATAGGGACCTTTCATCTTCACACCGGTTGGGCCGCTTACCTCGCTTTTGCGCCAGCTGGCAGCGCCAAGATAAGGACGGTTGTCAATGGAGGAGATCAGACTGTCATACCGCTTTTCTAACGCAGGCCTGGGCAGCATATCGCTTCCGAGAAGCCATACAAAAACCGAAGGACTGTTTTGCAGGTAACGGATCTGATGCTCGAGCGACTCGACGATGAGATCCATGTCGTGCTGCGACTTGATGCCACCAAACTCATCACATTCCTTTCCGAGGTAATTGGGCCACTCCCACTGACAGCTCCAACCCACCATGGCCAGCAGACCGTATTTATCGCAAAGTTCATAAATATTGCGACTTTTGCCCCAGATATTCTCAAACCTGATGGTGTTAAGGTTCATGTGTTTTACATATTGCACCTGAATTTCGTTGCTTTCGGGTGTGTCACGGAAAAAAATATCGTCGGTCCAACCCGCTCCCCTGATCAGCAATTCCTTGCCGTTCAGCTTAAACCCCTTATGTCCGCCGGCATTGGTATAAGCTTCAATTTCGCGTATTCCGAATGTAACCTGCTGTGCATCGCTGATTGACTTGTTGGTGACATATTCCATTTTCAGGTTATACAGGTTGGGTTCCCCCATATGGTTACACCACCAGAGCCTGGGATGCCTGATCTGCAGATCAGCTATGTCGGTGGGTGTAAGTTTGAGTTGTTTGTTTTCCCCGGCCTTCAGGTGCACCGGAACGGTAAAGGAGAAATCCTCACTGGTACCGGTAAGTTTGCCGCTGACAGCTCTTGACGAATGGTTGACCAGGTCAGTGGTAATGGTGAGGCTGGCTTCGTCGAGTGTTTCGGTATTCACATCGGAAGCTATAAAGACATGGTCAATGGAAACATCGCCATTTATTTTAAGATAGGCTTCACGCCAAATACCCATATTTCCATCGGGCGGTGCGGGGTTCCAGTCGACAAATCCATGACCCAGGTCACCGGGCTGTTGTCTGAAAATTTCCACCGCCAGTATGTTGACAGAATCATTTACCAGATCTGAAATATCGAATGCAAAACGCCTGAAAGTTCCGTAAACACTGTCGCGCGATGCCACCAGCGATCCGTTGAGCCATACATTGGCGTAATAATTAATGCCGTCGAAATGAAGGGCAACATGCTGCTCTTCGCTAATTTCAGGCAATGTGAAAGACGTTCTGTACCACCACGATTTGTTGAATTGCTGTGCATCGACAAGCTTTATGCTGTCCGCCATAAAAACATTGGGATACAAGCCATTGGCGGTAAGTACGCCCATGATGGTGGAAGGCACTGTGGCAGGGTACCACACCGTTGTGTCGAGTGTTGGACCCGAAACTATGTTGCCCGGAAGATCGAGCAGGCTGGCAGATTGCTTTACATGCCAGTTTTTGAGCATGATGGTTTCATGCAAAGGTGTATTGTTCTGTGAACAGGATACCGCAAAAAAGGCCATCAGCAGTATTGCAATGATCAGGGAAGATGGTTTTGTATGCATGGTGTTTGTGTTTTTTGATACTGGATACTCGATACTGGACTGGGTGCTCTTCGAAATTCGGTGTTCGGTGTTCGGTGTTCGGTGTTGTTTGAAAGGATATTAAACAATGAAGTAATGAAAAAATGAAGTAATGAAGAAATAGAAGGCAATTACCCTTCAAGGGTTTTCAACCGCTTGAAGGGAACCCTTAACAACGATAAACTTGCTGATAGCAGTTGTTTTTTCATTTTTTCATTTTTTCATTTTTTCATTTTTTCATTTTTTCATTATTTCATTATTTCATTATTTCGTCCCTTGTCTCATCGCTGTTCACGGAATCAACGACGCTGCGCCCAGCAAAGCAATATTACTGTTTTCCGAAATAAAAATCTTTAATTTTTTCAGTGAATCCGGAAATACGATATCGGAAACAGAATCGATCATGGCTTTATTGAAGAAAGGATAAGCGTTGGCCAGCGAACCACCCAGCACAACCGCCTCGGGATCAAAGGTGTAAATAACCATTTTAAGGGCATTGCCAATGTGCTTACCAAAAACTTTCCAGCTTTCCAGTGCTTCCCTGTCCCCTTCCCCGGCACGGTGAAAGGCCTCGAGCGCAGAAAAACTGCATTGGTTTTTGAAAAACCATCCGCTGCAATAGGCCTCAAGGTTGGCATCGAGATAAGGGATCATGCCGAATTCACCGGCACCGCAATTGTTGCCAGTGTAAAGCCGGTTATCAATTACAACGCCACCTCCCAAACCAGTACCCATGGCCAGTCCGACAACCGATCTGAAACCCTTTACCACACCGTAACGATGTTCGCCCAAAATAAAACAGTTCACATCGTTATTCACATAAACCGGCACATTAAACCGGGCTTCCAGTATTTTTTTCAGTTCTACACGCTTCCATGACGGTATGTTGGTCACATCGGTCACTACGCCGTCAGCATCCACCACCGATGGCACACCAATGCCTATGCCGGTTACATCAGGCGTCATTACAGATTTTATGAGCGCCGCCAGTTGTTCAATTGTTTTGTCGAGCACGTCCTTGTCGGTAAGCGGAACAGAACGCTGAACCAGAATGTTGTCCTCGTCAAGTCGTCCGGCCCTGAGGTTGGTTCCTCCTACATCTACTGCTACTACCATAAGATTAGGGTTTTAAGCAGGTTCAACAAAAAAAATCCCAGGTGCGTAAAAATCCTCCAACCCCATTCATATAAGCTTTATGAGATAAGACCAGGGTTGGAGGAAGGGATTTCGGAACTTGAGCATTGCCCCTGAAATTCCATTGAACCATTAAAGAACTAAACTATTTCTAACCCTGTAAAACTAATCATCGTTTCAGGGAACGAAATAGTAAAATGCGCATTTTAATCCTCATTTTACGTAATACACCTATCGTTTTTATTTTTCAGGGCTATTTAATAACTTAACACGTTGAAATACGTTACTGTATTGTTTTGCACTTAAAACGTGCAACAGTTCGTCTGTTGCTCAACCTAGTAAACACTAAAATAACCAGTTATGAAGAAGATGCTGAAAATAACGGGAATTGCCCTGCTGATCATCGTGCTCCTGATTGTATCGGTTCCGTTCCTTTTTAAAGGTAAAATCGTCAAAATTGCCAAGGAACAGATTAACAATAGTCTGAACGCCAAAGCCGATTTCGAAAAGCTTTCGCTGTCGCTGCTACGCTCGTTCCCCAACGTATCGGTAGGACTGAAAAACCTTTATATTGCCGGAATCAACGAATTTGAAGGTGACACGCTCTTTAGCGTGAAGAATGCCGAAGTAACTGTCGACCTGGTGAGTGCCATCAAAATGGAGAATATTAAAATCAAACGGATAGCCATTGACTATCCCCGTGTACATGCATGGGTAAATGCCGATGGAAAGGCAAACTGGGATATTGCCAAAGATACCGGTGAAACGGCCGAAGAAGACACATCAGCAAGTGAACTGGATATGAATGTTGCCCTGAAGCGCTTTGAAATCAATCATGCCACCATCCGTTACGACGATGATAGCAGCAAAATCAACGCAAGTCTGGGCGACTTCAATTTTGTAATGACAGGCGACCTTTCGAAGGATTTCACCACGCTTGAACTTCAGTCGAATACATCGCCGGTCAATGTGATCTTCGGGGGTATCCGTTACCTGAAAAATGCGGCCATCACGCTACAGATGAATGTGGATGCCGATCTGAAGAATGCCGTTTATACCCTTAAAGACAATGCCATATCGCTGAACGATTTAATCTTCAGGCTCGACGGTAATATGGGCATGCCCAACGAAGAAGACATCACCATTGACCTTACCTATGGCCTCGACAAGGCCGATTTCAAATCGCTGCTTTCGCTGATTCCGGCCATTTACATGCAGGATTTCCAGGATATACAAACAGCAGGTAAACTACAGCTCGACGGAAATGTCAAGGGCACCTATAATGAAAAGGTCATGCCCAACGTGGCCCTAACCCTGCTGGTTGAAAATGCCATGTTCAAATACCCCGACCTGCCCAAATCGGCTGATAACATTGGTATTGACGTCAACCTGTTCTTCGATGGGGTACAAAACGACAACACCACCGTGGACATCAACAAATTTCATGTTGACCTGGGCGGCAATCCCATCGACATGACGCTGAACATCAAAACGCCCATAAGTGACATGCACCTTAACGGAAACCTCAACATGAACCTCGACCTCGCCACTGTTAACGACGTGATTCCGCTCGACAGTACCACACTTAAAGGTAAAATTGAAGCTGCCCTCGATTTCATGGGCCATATGTCAACCATTGAAAAAGAGGAATACGAGAAATTTAAAGCCGACGGCATTGTGAACATCAGCGACTTAACTTATAGTAGCGCAGATATGCCAAAGGATCTTACCATTTCGCAGGCTTCACTTAGTTTTTCGCCTAAATTTTTAGATGTAAAAAGTTTTAATGCCACCATGGGCAAAAGCGATTTTCACCTGTCGGGCAAAGTTGAAAATTTTATTCCCTATGTATTCAAAGACGAAACCATCCGTGGAAATTTCATTTTCACCTCGGGGGTACTCGATCTGAACGAGTTTATGACAGCAGAAACGGAATCTGCCACGGAAACGGCTACCGATACGGTTCCGCTTACCGTTGTTGAAGTTCCCGCCAACATCGACTTTAAACTTGTTTCGCGTATAGACAAGCTGTATTATGACAAACTCAATATCGAAAACACCATTGGTACCATTCTGGTAAAAGACAGCCGTGTAATACTCGACGGACTGAGCATGAACCTGCTGGAGGGTTCTATGAAACTCTCCGGAGAATACAATACCAAAGATATTAAAAACCCGGTGGTTGACCTCGACTTTAACGCCACAACCATTGACATTCCT
This sequence comes from Bacteroidales bacterium, assembly GCA_016938095.1. Lineage (GTDB taxonomy): Bacteria > Bacteroidota > Bacteroidia > Bacteroidales > UBA10428 > UBA5072. The sequence continues at coordinate 1,801 of JAFGVG010000442.1, read as the reverse complement.
TCGGCTGTGGAATCGTTCAGCATGCTCGCAAAGTTTGCCCCCATTGCTGCCAGAGCCGTTGGCAAGGTATCGGTAGGAATGAAATACTCGAGTCTGCTCGATGAACACATGATGCCGCTCATGAATTCCATTGTGGGAAAGGGGAAACTGGCTTCGGATCTGATCGGACTGAAAGGATCAAACACCTTCAACAAAATTGGCAACGCTTTGAACACAAAAGCGTTTGACAACATGACATTGAAAAACCTTGGAATTGATTTTGACATTCGCGATGGTAAGCTGATGGTAAATCCTTTCGAAACCAAAATGGGGAATACTACCCTGTTGATCGGCGGCGATCAGGGACTCGATCAGGTGATGAATTACACCGTTGGTATAAACATCCCCCGGTCTGAGCTGGGCGCAGCTGCCGGTGCATCTATAGATAACCTGGTAAGCAAAGCCAGTGGAGCCGGATTAAAAATCGATCCGCTCCAGAACCTCAACATAAAAGTGAAAGTGGGCGGTACCTTCAAAGATCCGAAAATCGGACTTGACCTGAACGAAAACACTGCCAGTGCCAAGGAAGCTATTAAAGCCGAAGTGAAACAGGCTGTTCAGGAACAAATCGACACTAAAAAGGAAGAAGCCAGGGCAGCAGCCCAGGAACAGGTAGACAAAATTATGGCCGAAGCGCAAAAGGAGGCCGACCTTATCCGGTCGAAAGCTGCCGATGCCGCCGAAATTGTAAGGAAAGAGGCCAATGCCAATGCCGACAAACTGGTTGCCCAGGCTAAGGATCCTATTTCAAAGCGACTGGCTGAAGAAGCTGCCAAAAAAGTACGTCAGGAAGGTGAGGCAAGCGCTCAGAAAATCATCAGGGAGGCCGACACAAAAGCCGAAGCTGTGCTAAAAGCAGCCCGTGACCAAAGCGACAAACTGCTAAATCAGTAAGCGGGGCATTGAAAAAAGCTTAAAAATTCTGATAAAACAAAAAAAGCGGGCATGGCCCGCTTTTTTGTTTTGTTTTATTCCTGTGCCGGACTTTGTGCCTCAGCAACAAGCTTCATTCGTTTTTCCTGAATCCTGGCCTTCTTACCGGTGAGTCCGCGCAGGTAGAATATCCTGGCCCTGCGAACACGGCCATGCTTGTTAATTTCAATTTTATCGATAAAGGGTGAAAATACGGGAAAAATTCTTTCAACACCAACATTACCCGACATTTTACGAACTGTAAATGTTGCCGTAGAACCGGTACCTTTACGTTGCAATACAACACCACGGTATTGCTGAATCCTTTCCTTGTTACCCTCAATGATCTTATAATGTACAGTTACAGTGTCACCTGCCTTAAAATCGGGATATTCTTTTTTTGTGGTGAACTGATTTTCAGCAACTTTTATTAAATCCATGGTATTCTCTATATTAAGCGTTCGTCTTTCAAAATTCAGGTCGCAATATTACAAATAATTTTTTAGAAAACTCAGGTATTGCCGGAGTATTTTTTATTAACACCAAACATTAAGCCTGCCTTGGCATTGAGAAAACGTATTCACATTATCCAACATGGCCTTCAAGCTATGACATCTGCCGGGCACACGTACCCGGCAGTTTTTTTTAAACACAAAGCACTCTATGTGAAATTGTCACATCTTGTCCCGCCTTTGCGGGAAAGAAAGCTAAGAACTAAGCACACAAAGAATGAGGCTGTGTAAAAAGTCCGATAATCGAAGTCGTCATTGCGAACGAAGTGAAGCAATCTACTAATATACAGATAGATTGCTTCAGTCGTTCCTCCTTCGCAATGACGGTTTCTGACTTT
>JAFGVG010000441.1 GCA_016938095.1 Bacteroidales bacterium | reverse complement strand
TTCGGCTAAGGCTGTAGAAAAAGAAAACGAACTCACCGGTGGTGATACAACGCTATCGGATTTTGCAACCGGTTACCTTTATTTTGGGCTGCACCGCACAAAAAAAGGTTGGGTTTTCAGGGAATGGGCGCCGAATGCCAAAGCCATTTATCTGATCGGAGATTTTAACAGCTGGAAGGAGACGTTGGATTATAAAATGACCGCCGCTGAGAATGGGGCCTGGGAAATAATTCTGCCTTTTCAGGCTATCCGGCATGGTGAACTTTATAAACTTTCGGTGCAATGGGAAGGGGGCGTGGGACATCGGCTTCCTTCGTACAGTCGTCGTGTGGTGCAGGACGAAAATACCAAAATTTTCAATGCCCAGGTCTGGGCGCCTGAAAAAGTATACCATTGGAAAAATAAGCGGATAAATGCAGCCGGAAGGCCTCCTTTTATTTATGAAGCCCATGTGGGCATGAGCACTACCGAAGAGCGGACAGGTACCTATGCTGAATTCAGGAAAAACATACTGCCGCGGATTAAAAAGGCCGGTTACAATACCATTCAGCTGATGGCCATTCAGGAACATCCCTATTATGGTTCGTTCGGCTATCATGTTTCGAATTTATTTGCTGTTTCGTCACGTTTTGGCACCCCCGAAGAGCTAAAACAGCTCATTGATGAAGCCCACGGAATGGACATAGCCGTCATCATGGATTTAGTTCATTCGCACGCGGTGAAGAATGAACTGGAAGGGTTGGGCAATTTCGACGGAACGCCCTATCAGTATTTTCATTCGGGACCACGCAGGGAACATGTGGCATGGGATTCGCTGTGTTTCGATTATGGAAAGAATGAGGTATTGCATTTCCTGTTATCAAACTGCAAATACTGGCTCGATGAATACCAGTTTGACGGGTTCCGTTTCGACGGTGTTACCAGCATGCTGTATTACGATCATGGGCTGTCGCGTAACTTCACCAATTACGGCATGTATTATGATGGGCTGCAGGACGAGGACGCCATAACCTACCTGGCATTGGCCAACAGGTTAATTGCCCAGGTTAATCCCTTGGCCATAACGGTGGCCGAGGAGATGAGTGGTATGCCCGGACTGGCGACTACTTTTGAACAGGGCGGGTATGGTTTTAGTTACCGGATGGCCATGGGGGTACCCGATTACTGGATTAAGATCATCAAGGAATTGCCCGATGAAAGCTGGAATGTTTCGGAGATGTACCACGAGTTAACCAGCAAGCGCAGCGATGAAAAAACCGTTTCGTATGCCGAATCGCATGACCAGGCGCTGGTAGGGGATAAGACCATTATATTCAGGTTACTCGACAAGGAGATGTACTTTGCCATGAGTAAACTGACGCCCAGCCTGGTTGTTGACAGGGGCATAGCGCTGCACAAGATGATACGGCTGGTTACAGCGGCTACCGGTGGCGGAGGCTATCTGAACTTTATGGGAAACGAGTTTGGGCATCCCGAATGGATTGATTTTCCGCGGGAGGGCAACAACTGGTCGTATAAATATGCCCGCAGGCAATGGAACCTGGTGGATGATCCGTTGTTGAAATATCATTTTCTGGGCGATTTCGACCGCGATATGATTCAGCTGATCAGCGGGGGAGGCTTATACAATCATGCGTGGTGTAATTTATGTACCGATAACAGGAGTGATCAGGTGTTGGCGTTTGAACGGGGTGAGTTTTTGTTTGTGTTTAATTTCAATCCGGTTAAATCGTTCACCGATTATGGTATACCGACGCATCCGGGTAAGTACCGTATAGTGCTCAATACCGATAATCCGGCCTATGGCGGAAGGGGTAATGTAGATGAGGGGCTGGTATACATGGCACGTGGGAATTACAAGCCCGGATCGGCCTATCATTTACTTGTGTATATTCCAAGTCGCTCAGCCCTGGTTTTCAAAAGAACCCCCACGCCAAGGGTTTATTGAGGAAAAAAAATGGCCTGCCGGTCAATTGACCGGCAGGCCATAAGGGAACATGTTCATTCAAAGATTATACGGGCAGGGTTTATTGGCCAAAGCCTCCTCCATGATTTTCATGATGATGCCTGTGATTGTATTTGAAGGGATAATTATGCCTGTAGCCATTACGGTTAAAGATGACGGTACCGTCGCACCCTTCTGCACTGTAATCAACTGAGGTAATGCCGGAAACGCTGTTATTGATTTCCACGATGCCGTCTACAATAACCCAAAGCCACCTGTATTCTCTGCAATGAACCAGCACCAGTGGTTCTACGATAGTACGGGTGAAGCTCTCGCCCTGAATGTTTACACCCGAAGCACTCCCGGTGATGATCATGGTATCAAGCAAGGGGGTCCGGTACCGTATCCATTCACGCAGGTAATCGGCTTCCAGTGTCATAATTTCTGATTCTGTAAATGCAACTACCCCGCCTTCGAGCTTGATGCTGATCAGCAGGTGCCCCTTTTCATTTAAACCCTGGTTGGTGATGGTTCTGGTGCCTTCAATACCAACCCCATTGATGAAGAAATTGTCAAAGGTGACGATGTGTTGTGTGCCTTGCTCAAACCAGCGTCCCGTAACGGTGATGATTATTTTTCCGCTGCGGGTGATGGTGTCATTGCGAAAAACCATCGTGCATCCTTCACCATAATCAATGGTGACCACTTTGGGGAAATGCGTGGAATCAGGAAAATCAACATTAACCGTGTAACATGGATCTTCGTCCGAAGTCGACTTGAGTTCAAATGTCGAGTAGGCGTTGGCATCGAGTTGGGTTACTTCGTCGATAACAGCATTGTCAATTTCTTCATAAAGAGCATCAACAAGCGCGTCATCCTGGGCAAGTTTCAGTTCGGCTTCAGGAATGGCCTGGTCAATATTCAAAGTATCTTCCTTTGAACACGAATGGGTGATCGCGAGCATTAGGACTGCAGCCATCAGGGAGCCCGTAATTCTTTTCATGGTATTCATAACTAATGATTTAAGTTCTACAATGGTTTT
>JAFGVG010000440.1 GCA_016938095.1 Bacteroidales bacterium | reverse complement strand
TGCCTGTTCCCACTTTCCCTGTTAATTGCCTCTTTAATTAAAGCTCTTTCAGCGTTTTCCCAATAAAGAACGAGGAACTATGTTTTTGGTAACTTTTGGCTATTGCCATGTTAAATATAAGATTTTTTTGAATTACGTGTACTGGGGGGAGAAAAAAAGTGACAAGGGACGAGGGACAAGGGAAATCAGCAAAAGTTTTAGTAATTATCAAGAATATCCCAGAGAATGAAAAAATGAAGGAATGAAAAAAATGAAGAAATAACAGCTATCAGCAAGGTCATCGTTGTTACGGACTCTCTTCAAGCGGTTGAAAACCCTTGAAGAGTAATTACCTTACTGTGTTTCTGAAAGGTGTGACCGCTTGCACGTCTGGTACCCAGTACCCAACACCCTATTTCTTCATTTCTTCATTCTTTCATTCCTTCATTATTTAACACCCCCTCAAACATCTCAAACATTTTCTAAATTTGCGATATATTATGTAACTGGTATGAAACCCCTCATCCGAAAAACGCTGCGTTACCTGAATATCGAAAGCGAAATAGAAGATTTCGATAAAATACACCGTACCATCGAAAAAGGTATCCTATTTGAAGGTACCAACCTGTATATCCTTGTTTTTGCCATTGTGGTAGCCTCGGTGGGCCTGAACATGAATTCCACGGCGGTTATCATCGGCGCCATGCTTATCTCTCCTCTCATGGGCCCCATTAACGGCATGGGTTACAGTATTGCTACCTACAACTTTCCGCTCTTCCGAAAAGCAATGAATAATTTTGCTTTTGCTGTACTTGCCAGTTTGGTTGCCTCAACAGCCTATTTTGCCATCAGTCCGGTTTCCACTGCCCATTCAGAACTGCTCGCCCGCACCAGCCCTACCATTTACGATGTATTGATAGCATTTTTCGGCGGACTGGCCGGCATTCTGGCCATCAGCAGCCGCATGAAAGGTAACGTAATCCCCGGTGTAGCCATTGCCACCGCACTGATGCCGCCGCTTTGCACGGCTGGTTACGGTTTGGCTACTGCCCAGTTTTCATACTTTTTTGGAGCCATCTACCTATTTACCATTAATACTGTTTTTATTGCCATTGCCTCGGTGATTGTTTCGCAGTTGCTAAGGTTTCCCATCCGCACCCTGGTTGATCCGTTGCAGAAAAAAAGGGTTAACCAAATCATCACTGCGGTTATTCTGGTGACCATTCTCCCCAGTATCTATTTTGGTTACCGCCTGGTTCAGCAGGAAAAGTTTTCCGAAAACGCATCTAAATTCTTACAAACGGTGGGTATGGTAGAAGGAAATTTCCTGTTGAAAAGCGAAATCCATTCAAAAAAGAAGAATCTGACCCTCATATACGGCGGCAATGCACTTACCGAAAAACACAGGGAATTCATCCATAACCAGGCCGCTGTTTTTGACCTCGAAAAGGCATCGCTGGATATCCACCAGGGTTTGTCGATCGGAGACAATAATGACGAATTATCGGAAGTCACCCGTCTGAAAGCCGAAATCAGTAAACTTAATTTTATCCTGTCTGAAAAAAATCGTGAACAAATTCAACACGACAGCACCCTGCAACTTGGCAGACAGCTGCTTCGTGAAATCCGGACTCTTTACCCCCAAATAGCACGTTGCACCTATACCGAAGCATATACCTACACGGCTTCTGAAAATGCAAGCCGTAAACTGCCCATTGTACTGCTGGGCATTGAACCCCGGAAGTCGGTTCCGCCAAATGACCGCGAAAAAGTGTCGGATTGGCTGAAACTTCGCCTGCAGGTCGACACCCTTCAGGTCTATTACCAATACTAAAACATTTATTCAATTTGTAGAACCATGCAAAGACGCCCTATTTTTTACAATATTCATGACGGTTATGCTGCTTTTTGGCAGCCCGGCATTGACCCTGCAACATGCCAGCGCACAATACCGGAATAAGCATGCATGTGACGTGGGCGGCGAACATTCCATTGATGTGGATTGGCACGAATTCCGGAAACTGTTGTTCTTCCTGAAAGCACATGAACAGGCTATTTGGGTCGCCCCACTGGTGGAAATGGCCCCCTTTATTAGTCCCGGACGTTAATCACAAAGCATACCCCTGCAGCTCACTCCTGCAAAAATTTCTCAATCAACCAATAACTGCTGAAGGTATACCTGTCCGTTGCTATGGAACCTGATCAGGTATAACCCCCGTGGAACCGGCAACGTAATCCGCATTTGCTCTCCGTCGATATGATTATACACCGCAACAATTCTCCCGTACAGATCGATGAACTCAATTTTGTTTATATTTCGTAAGCCATCGAGGGTGAAATGACCTCCGGGCGCAGGGTTTGGATATACGGTTATGCCTGCTTCCACTGCATTTTCAGCAACAGGTGTCGGTGTCTGTTCGATATACAGGTATAACGTATCGGCCACCCCGGAACCGTCAGTTGCTGAAGCAATGATGGTTACCAACCCTGTATCAGCCGGCGAAAGCAGACCCCCGGCACTTATGGTGGCCAGGTCATCAGGAATAATACTCCACGCTATCGTTCGGTTGGTGGCATTTGCAGGTAACACTTCCGAATTCAGTTGCAGGGTTTCATTCTGCATTATCGTATCCTTGTCGCCGACAGCACTCAGGTTAACCTGCGTTACCGGGCGATTTACAATATAAATCTCGTGTGCGTCCACCCGGTTCGACCCATCCCAGGCTACGGCCCTTATGGTCACCTTTCCGGCAGTGACAGGGGTAAGCAATCCACTGGTGCTGATGGTAGCAACGCCCGAGGTTAACAAACTCCAGGTAACTGTTTTTATAGTGGTGTTTGCAGGTAATACCTGGGCACGCAATTGCAGGGTTTCGTCTGCAAAAATGGTGTCTCTTTCGGCAGTAATGGTAACCGACTGAGTAAGCGTCAGTGTATCATTTACATAAGCTTTCAGCCACTGAAATGCAGGCCGCTCAACCCCTGTTTGGGTAACCAGGTAGGCTTTCTGATCGTTTCGCCACAAACCGTAACGGAATCCCCATAAGGTAACCCCGGCCACTGCTGTATGTTCCCAGAATACCGGGAAAACGCGCTGGTATTCGTGTAACTGGGTGAGGTCAGTGGGCCCGTCGATATCCAGTTCCGATACATAAACAGGCAATCCGGTGGCGGCCAGCAAATCGAGGTTTGCCTTAATGGTTGAAGCAGCAATGCCATAGGTGTTGAATGCATGGGCCTGAACACCAATTCCGTCAATCAACGACTCGGCTTTAAGCAGGTTGATAATTTGGATATATTTATTGGTATTGACCGTGGAATTGACGATGCCATATTCGTTGATCAGTAATTTGGCATTGGGAAAGTAATGCCTCGCCATCCGGAAACTGCGGATCACCCAGTCCCAGCCCGTTACGCCGTTTCCACCCAGGGCATTTATGTAATTCCCGTGCCCTGTGCCTGTCGGGGGAGCATGCAAAGGTTCATTAACGACATCAATATAGTCTATATCGGGGTAACGCTTTGCCGTGGTATCGAACCATTGTTCGATCTGCAAACGCTGGTTCATGGTGTCGAGTGTCTCAATCCAATATGGCTGCTGGCTTCCCCAGATAAGGGTATGGGTTTTGATTGGATAATTGTTGTTTTTGGCAAGATTGTAAGCCGCATCCAGGGCAGTCCAGTTCATCACATCTTTGGTAGCTTCGACCGATCCCCATTTCCCACCGTTCTCAGGGGTTACCTGGTTCCAGTATTTCGCAAAATTGGTTTGCTGGCTGGTACTGTGAGCGCAACCCAGGAATTTTTCCTGTCCATCGGCAAGCGGTGCCGTTAACAGTCTCATCTGCAATACAGCTGTGGATTTTAACTCGCCTTCAACTCCCTGACCTTTCACCAGCAAACATGTTAAAAACAAAAAGGTCGCTGTAAAAAAAATCTCCGCACGTTTTACCATAATCTCTTACATTAATTCATTGCAAAAATAACAAGTTAATTAAAAAATGATAAGTTTACAGGCGCATTAACATGCTTTGGAGATCGTTTTGCAAT
>JAFGVG010000007.1 GCA_016938095.1 Bacteroidales bacterium | reverse complement strand
TGTAAAGGCAACGCCTTCGTTTGCCGCGAGACACAACTTCAATGTTGTTGCCAAACAATATGTTCATGAAATAACTACGCAATTCGGGGCTATATTATCGTGGGCCAGTGGCAGACCTTACAACAACCCCAATGAGATGGTATTTATGAACGGAAAAACACGCGATTACCTCGATCTGAGCTTAAATATCAGTTATCTCACAACTTTGTTCGGGAAATCGACCATAGTATATATATCGTGCAGCAATGTTTTCGGCAGGGATAATATATATGGTTACCGGTATTACGAAACACCCAACAACGAAGGTATTTTTGAGTCGATTCCTGTAAAGCCAGAGGCCAAAAGATTTTTTCTGACCGGGGTTTTTATAACGCTTTAATGCTAAAAGCTGTTAGCTTTTGGCCGTTAGCCTTTGGCTAAAAACCAACAGCCAAAAGCCAAGAGCTAAAACAATGAAAAAATGAAAGAATGAAAAAATGAAAAAAATAACATCTATCAGTAAAGTTATCGTTGTTAAGGGTTCCCTTCAAGCGGTTGAAAACCCTTGAAGGGTGATTGCCTCCTATTTCTTCATTCCTTCATTATTTATTACCCTTTCAAACAACACCGAACCTGCCTGACCGGTAGGCAGGCACCGAATTTCGAACATCGAATTTCGAACACCCATCACCCAGCACTCAGCACCCAGCACCAACATCAGTATACAATAATTAACTATTACTCACAAATAAACCATAAACAAATGAAAAAGTTAGTAAGCTTAACCATGATGGCCTTTATGGCCGTAACCGCTTTTTGTCAGTCATCCACGCTGGAGCAGGCAATAAATGAAAGCCTGACCTTGCTCGATGAAGCCAAAACCATCGAAGATGTGCAGTCGGCAGTCAACCGTTTTGAGCGAATTGCCCTTGCGGAACCGGCCCGTTGGGAACCTGCATATCATTATGCTTATGCCCAGATAATGCAAAGTTTCTGGGAGAAAAACGCTGAGGTTAAAGATGAATTGCTCGATAAAGCCGAGATCAACATTGGCAAAGCGCTGGAAATCAACGGTGATAAGTCGGAACTGTATACCTTACAGGGGCTCCTTTATCAGGGCAGGATAATGGTCGATTACAATCGTGGGATGACCTATTCGCAGCAGGCTGCTGAAAAATTTGGTACAGCCTTGTACGAAAATCCCCAAAATCCACGGGCGGTATATCTGTTAGGGCTGAATATCCGTCACACGCCCGAGGGTTTTGGCGGAGGCTGCGCCAATGCCCTGCCTAAATTTCTCGAAGCAAAAGTGCTTTTTGAGAAGGAAAACGGAAAAACCGGTTTGATGCCCCGATGGGGAGCCGAATCAAATTTAGAGGCCATAAAGTCATGTAACGGCGAAAAGTAGCTATATTTATCAGGCGGTTCGATCCTATTTAAATCTTTTGAATATTCTGCTATGCCTATCTGGTTAAGGATACTGCTGATACAGTTAAGGGATGTGCTTATTGTATTTGCCATCAGCACTTTTGTGACCTTTTTCTTTGTTGGCCCGGAGCTTTTCAGCAGTTTCCATAACCTCATAAATATTAGTTTCTATGGTACGGTGGTGGGTTTAACCTTATGGAAAGGAAGTTCATTGTTGGGCAATGTTATTGAAAGGTTTTTTCCCTGGGAAAAAATGCCTACACGGGCACTTGTGGTGACCATTACTTCGTCGGTATTGTATTGTACACTGGCTATTATAGTGGTCAATGTACTCTTTTACAAGTATATATTCAATGTTTCCATACGCAGCGAATTTAATCAGATATTGCTGCAGATGATCGTTCAACTCGGTATAGCTTTGCTTATCACTACCATTTTCTATGTCCGCGAGTTTTTTATGTTCTGGCGAAAGGCGGCTGTCAATGAAGAGCGTTACAAGCGCGAAGCGTTGGCATTGCAATTTGAAACGCTTAAAAGCCAGGTGAATCCTCATTTTTTATTCAACAGCCTCAGCGTGCTGAGCTCACTGGTTGAGAAAGACGTGGCAAAGTCACAACTCTTCATCCGTCAGTTATCAGATATCTACCGCTATGTACTGGAGTATAAGAGTAAGGAACTGGTGCCGCTGGAAAAGGAACTGTCTTTTGCCAAATCGTACATCGAACTGCACAGGATCAGGCACGGTGAAAACCTGCAAATCGATTGGCAGGTCCTTAATCATGCAGGTTACACTGTGCCGCTATCTATGCAGGTGTTACTGGAGAATGCTTTCAAACACAATGTCATTTCAGCCGAAGAACCGCTTACCATAAAAATCTGGCGCGACCATGATTATATTGTTGTACAGAACCGGTTACAAAAGCGAACCACGGTTAAGTCAGAAAGTGGTATAGGATTGGAGACCATTGGCCGGCAGTTTGAGTATCTGTCGTCTAAATCGCTGCTGATATGCGACGACGACGGGTATTTTACGGTGCATGTTCCCGTGCTTACCTCCGATGAATTACCTGAAACAGTATGATGAGCAATAACTCCATACAATACCTGATTGTTGAAGATGAGCAGCTTTCTGCAGAAAGGCTTGTGGCTATGATATCCCGGCTTTTTCCGGATTTCGTTCATGTAAAAACGCTCGATTCGGTTAAATCTGCTGTCAGGTGGATATCGCAACACAGCGCACCACAACTGGCTTTTTTCGATATTCAGCTGGCTGATGGGTTGAGCTTTGAGATTTTCGACCAGGTGTCGGTTCCTTTTCCGGTAATTTTCACAACAGCCTATAACGATTATGCTATCAGGGCTTTTAAGGTGAACAGCATCGATTACCTGTTGAAACCCATTGACGGGGAGGAATTGCAGGCCGCTGTCAACAAGTTCAGGGCAGGGCTGTCAAAGCCTGCCATAAACGGGCACGAGGCCATTGCGCTTGCATTGTCGCAACTGACCAATACCTATAAAACACGTTTTGTGGTGAAGGTTGGTGAACACCTGCGGATGATCGGGACAGCGGATATTCTTCTGTTCCTGAGTGCTGAAAAATCAACCTTTCTGCGAACTATAGCCAACCGGGATTACGGTATCGGATACACACTGGAACAGGTTGAAAGTATGGTTGACCTGCGGCAGTTTTTCCGGATCAACCGGAAGTACCTGGTCCACATCAAATCCATTCAGGATATCATTGTTTATTCAAACAGCAGGTTGAAATTGAAACTGACTTTACCAACTGACGAAGACCTCATCGTCAGTCGCGAAAGGGTGAACGATTTCAGGAAATGGCTGGAGGGGGAGTGAATATGCAATTAACAATTAGCAATTAACAATGTACAATAAACAATTAACAATTAGCAATTAACAATTAACAATAATTGAAAGCCAGTAACAGTAGCAGCAGTGGCAGTAACATCAAAAAATACAATAAGTCTACAATGTCTTCTGGTCTTCCGGTCTTCAATCCTTGGTTCTTGGCCCTGCCTGCGCTGCCGCTCCGGCAGGCAGGTCTTGATTCTTGGCTCTTGGCTCTTGGTTCTTGGCTCTTGGTTCTTGGCTCTTGGCTCTTGGCTCTTGGCTCTTGGCTCTTGGCTCTTGGTTCTTGGCTCTTGGCTCTTGGTTCTTGGTTCTTGGTTCTACATGTCCATCGTCACTTGTCCCTCTTTCGGTTTCCAAATGCGAAACTCCCCACTGCAATGGAGTATGTTCAGCAGGTATAGTGTGCCGTCGTAATATCGCTGGTCATAGATTGTTGGAACAGGGGAATTCCAGAAGTCTTCAACAAATTCTTTTGCAAGGGGATGTGTAGCTGCCAGGCTTGTAGTAGCATTGGCAGCAGCCAGGCCGATCCGGTGCAATGGATTGATCACTTCGCCGCTCTGTTTGAAAACATGTCCGTAAGTAGTAACGCCCATACTGGCGAAAAACGATTGGATGCGGTTACTGAGTTCCTGTTCGGAGGAGTCTTTCTGCCACCAGCTCCAGTCGACAGCCCAGTTGGAGGCTGTTCGCCACGAGTCATAGGCAAAATTCACCGAATTGGGATTCCAGGGAACAAAATGTGGCGTGCCATCAAAATTGGCATAATCAGTTACCAGGCCGGTAACCGGGTGACAGGCTTTGTTGAAATATTTCCGGCTTGTGTCTGCGGCAGCAGCCCAGAATTCACGGTCGGCCTCAGGGCCCCAGCGTGACCACAATTCATAAAAGGCAGGCAGGTGATAGGAGGGGTCGGTGAAAGTATTATTCGGGGCATCGGGTACAAACAAAATCATTCGTGCTTCTTCGTTAACCATGGGGCCCGTGGTAATTTGTCTGCCCATTGAATTGCCTGTTATTACTTCGCGATGCCGCATATCGGTCAGGATGGTATCTGCATAAGCCTTATAGTTGTATATACCCTCGCCATTGCCCCAGCGGTTGGCGGCAAAGTATAACGACATTACAAAATATTCTTCTCCATCGGGGGCAGGGCCTTCCGATAAAGGTGTGCCATCGGTACGGATTGACCAGGCAAAATAACCCTTTGAAGGGTGATCGGGCTTGCGAATGTACATGTGGGTCATGGCCCAGTTCCAAAGCGCATCAAATTCCGCCTTTTTATTCAATTGCAAGCAAATCATCATGCCGTATGACATACCTTCGCTACGGACATCGTTATTGAGTATGTCGCTAAGGTAGGCCTTCGGACCATTCTCGTTTGTGCCTGCATCGAAGTAAAGCCGTTGGGAAGTGTCGCCGTAAAACAACTGCTGAAAAGCGGCATTAACCTTTGCGGTTACCTCTTCCTGGGTATGGCCGTTTTCAACAAACAGGTTACGGTAAACGCCGGTGGCATAAGCTCCCTGTCCATCTTTGGTTAAGGCATTATCTTTTTTGGGTGCACATTGCACAACAAGTAAACACACACCCAGCCAGGCTATGGTATGGTATGTTTTCGTAAACATGCTATGAGCTTTCATATGTTTTTGTTTTTTTTCATGATGGATAGTGCAGCTATTGCACTGTTAAAGATAAATAAAAACATCAAATCAAAATGTTATGGATGGAAATATCATCGGTGCTTTCGAGGTCGATCATGGCGTTGATCAGTCGTGCAAATAAGAAGTTTTTCAGATCGGCAGGCCTGATTTTCTTTTCTGCAATGGTGCCTGCTGACAGGTAATACGCTCTTTTGGTGCCTTTTAAAAGTGGTGTTTCAGGTGTGTACCACATGGATCCATCATAGAATGCAATGTTCGCATAGGAAGTGTCGGTAATCAGGCCGTTTTTGACAATAAGTACATCTGCCTCATTATGTAAGCCGGGTAACTGCGTTCTTAAACCTTCGAGTTTTTGCCTGTTAGTGTATTTATATGAATAATCGATCTGGTTGTCGTTCACCAGGTATAGCTTTTTGATATGCCTTGGCTGGTAAGGGATAAATTCAGTGGTGTAATGGTTTTGCCCGTATAAAAACCGGCAACGGTAAGTCAGGAGCATATCCAGCTCCGGCAGGACGATCTGATCGGCTATATCCCATTTGTCGGCGCTGCCAAAAAGTTGTTGCCGCGTGCGGTTAACCCTTTCGTTATGAAAGACTGTTTGCAGCAGCTTATTATGCTGTATTTTAATGGTTTCAAACAATGGGTACATAAACCTTATCAATTAATTCACGGTATTCATTTTCAGCATGGCTCATAAAAGTTATGCCCCCGCCACTTCTGAAGCGCATTTTACCTTCGTGCATTTCGATATACCTGATCATTACGGCACTATCCAGGTTATTTCCGTCAAATACCCCGCAAATACCGGTATAGTAATTCCGGTTGATTCCTTCCACATCGCGGATCAGTTGCAGGGTAAGTGGTTTGGGGGCACCGGTGATGGAACCGGCAGGAAGCATGCTAAACAGGATATCACCAAGCCTGGTGTGATAATCGGGGGGCAACAGTCCGCAGATTTCCGAGGAAACCTGAAGCATTTCCCCTTCGTGGGTGCATATCTTGTCGATATAGCGGAACCGCTTAACTGTCACTTCCCGTGATACCCTGCTCAGGTCGTTTCTCAGCAAGTCCACTATGGTATTATGTTCGGCCTTTTCTTTCGGATCGGACAGAATGGTTTCTGCAGCATTCATTTCCGAGGCCTTTATGGTGCCTTTCATGGGAAAGGTGGCAATTACACCGTTTGTGATGGTAACAAACGATTCGGGTGAGAAACAGACGAATTCACCGTCGACGAGCAGTTTATAAGGGGCCTCGCTACGATTATATATATCAGTGAAACTTAGGTTAGTTTCAACAGGTGTTGGGAAAGTCAGGTTGGTCAGATACGAATTGCCAGCCCTGATCTGCTGCTGAACCCTGACAAAAGCCGATTCGTATAGGTGAAAGGGTACCGGAAATTTTTTAAACGTAAAGTCATTGTTAATAAGGTGTTTTTTTACCCTGCCGCTTTTATTGTGCTGGAATTCGAACCTGGGTATATTGCCGGCAGGATGATCAAGACGGTACATCCTGACAGCTATCATTTCATAATCGATAACAAAAAGGAAGGGAATACGCTGCCTACCCCATGAGTTGAATAATGCTATGGCTTCGTTTTTTGTGAGCAATATGTTACAGTGTTGGAATTGGCTGTAAAAATATACAATAGGAGCCTGAAAGTAAAATACCGGAGAATATTTGCCACCAACTGGAAAAAACTGAGGAAAGTCATCCATGATTGGCTATGCAGGGTGAACAATATTTGCTACTTTTATCGATCGATTAACCAGGTAACGCCTGCATGAAACTGATCACCAGTACTTAGTTAAAATAAGCCTTTTAAAAACTTAATTCTACTGATATGAAACGCATAGTCCTTTCTCATTGTCGATCATTAATTTTATTAACCTTTGCAATAATGGTATTCATGATGTCGTCGTGCAACAAACAGCCGGTTTTTGAAGGATACCGGCTCATCGAAAAAAAGTTTGTCAAGGAAGTAAATGCCGAATGTTACCTGCTGGAACATGAGAAAAGCGGCGCCCGTGTGCTTAAGATTGCTGCTGACGATCCTAACAAAACCTTCAGTGTGGGTTTTAGCACCATACCGGTTTCCGATGCCGGCACACCGCATATTATGGAGCACTCAGTGCTTAACGGGTCAAAAAACTTTCCGGTGAAAAGTCCGTTCGACATTCTGCTCAAAGGATCGCTGAATACCTTTCTGAATGCAATGACTGCCGATGATTTTACGGTGTATCCGGTAGCCAGCATGAACGAGAAGGATTACTTCAACCTGATGCATGTATACCTCGACGCGGTTTTTAACCCGCTTATTTACGACGATCCGAAAATTTTCATGCAGGAGGGCTGGCATTACGAGCTTACCGGCAAGGATGCACC
>JAFGVG010000439.1 GCA_016938095.1 Bacteroidales bacterium | reverse complement strand
TCGAAATGCCCACCGAAGATCCCAGGTTGGCAGGCTTAACAAATAAAACCTGTCCCAGTTGTTCAGCAACTTTATGATAAGGAAAGTTCTCCCGGTTGGTTGCTGTTAAGGTTACAAAGCGGCCGATAGGCAAGCCGGCATCGCGCAATAGACGCTTCATTACATCCTTGTCCATTCCGACAGCACTACCCAGGATACCGGCTCCTACACAAGGAAGGTCGGCCAGTTTGGCCAGTCCCTGAATGGTGCCATCTTCGCCATAGGGTCCATGCAACACAGGGAACAAGACATCAATCTTGCCCAGATCTTCCCGGCTTTCGAGGTTTAACAGACTGCTTCCTGATCCGTTAGGTGTAAGCGCCACTTCCCTACCGCCTTCGGACAGTCTTATTCGTTTAGGATCGCCTGCATCCATAAGCTGAATGGCGTGCTCATTTAAAAACCAGCGTCCCTCCTTGTCAATCCCTATCAACACCGGTTCATACTTATTCCTGTCAAGCGATTCAATTACGTTGCGTGCAGATTGAAGCGACACCTCGTGCTCGGCCGAACGCCCGCCAAAAACGATAGCTATGCGAAGTTTGCCCATGGGTATTAATCGATTTTTGCGAAAATTAGATGAATTTTATGATATTTGACCCCGGGTTCAGGAATATTATCAACATTCATCGTTAAAACTAACCTGTACATCTATTACCTGATTAAGATTAACACGGTTGTTTAATCAAAGCCCTATATTTGTACCACATATTTCTTGCCATGATCCGGATAATGAAACAAATAGCCCTGCACACAGGCGGCTGGATACTCCTTTACCTGCTGCCTCCCCTCATACTGCAAACCGATATCAAACTGCCGTCGGATTTTGGCGACTATATGTACTGGATCATTGTTATCGTATTCTTTTATGTAAACTACCTCTGGTTAATTCCGAAATACCTGACCAAAAGAAAGTTTGTTACCTATTTTGTTTTCATTTTTGTGATGCTGGTATTCACATACTCAGCCAACGAGATTTATGTCAGGCAAATGCACCGTATAGAAGCAGCCAAACGGGGCGAAGAAGTTCCAACAAAAAAAGATCATAAAAAAAGACCGCGCTTCAGGGGATACAATGCCGTTTTATTCTGCTTTGCCGTTCTTGCGCTGGGTACCAGTATCAAAGTAACCCAAAACTGGTATGAAAATGAAAAGCAGAAGAAAGAGATGGAAAACCAGAAACTGGGGGCCGAATTGTCCCTGCTAAAATCGCAGATTAACCCGCATTTCTTTTTTAATACCCTCAACAGTATTTATTCGCTGGCCATTATTAAATCCGACCGGACTTCGGAAGCCGTGCTGAAGCTATCGGAGATCATGCGGTACATCATATACGATACCGAGCGAAAACTGGTGCCCCTTTCCAAAGAAGTGGAATACATTGCCAACTACATAGAACTGCAGCGATTACGCCTGCCCGATAGCATTCAGGTGCATTTTACTACGCGCATCGAACGGGTAAACCTGGCCATTGAACCGTTGTTGCTGCTGCCATTTGTCGAAAATGCATTTAAACATGGTATCGACATCGAAAAAGGCGGTCAAATTGTAATTTCAATCACCGAACAAGGCGACCGGCTGAAACTGTACGTTGAAAATCCGCTGGTAACAGAAGCCGGCAGTCTGGAAAAAGAATCATCCGGAATTGGACTGACCAACACCCTGAAGCGTTTAAAACTGCTTTACCAGGACGATTTCAGACTTGAAAACGGACCCTCAGGTGATAAATACATCGTTGATCTTGTATTGAAGCTAAAGGATGATGAAATGCTTGATAGTTGATGATGAGCCCCTGGCCCGGCAGGTTATGGAAGAATTTGCAGGCAGGGTGCCTTTCCTCGAGGTAGTGGGCAAGTGCAGCAGTGCGACTGAAGCTGCCGATTTGCTGCGAAAAACGCATGTCGACCTGATTTTCCTTGACATACATATGCCCCGTATCAGCGGACTCGATTTCATCAACAGTATAAGTAATCCCCCCATGTTCATACTGGTAACGGCCTATTCGGAATATGCACTGCAGGGCTTTAATGTAAATGCTACTGATTACCTGATGAAACCCGTTCCTTTTGACCGCTTCCTGAGGGCCGTTAACAAAGCCTACGAGCTTTTCAGGTTAAGGAACAATACTGCCAATGGATCCCAGGAAGTCGCAGCTCAGCGGCATATTCTGGTTAAATCGGGGTACCAGACTGTGAAAATAATGCTCGACGCCATACTGTACATTGAGGGACTCAAGGATTATGTGAAAATTTATACCGAAGGAAAGAAGCCCGTACTTTCGTTGCTTACCATGAAAGGTCTGGCAGAAACCCTGCCCCAGGACAAGTTCATGCGCATTCACAAATCCTTTATCATAGCCCTGGACCGCATCACAACCCTTTCGCGAAACCGTGTGATGATTGGTGAAAAATGGATACCCGTCGGCGAAAACTACCGTGAAGCCTTCCGTAAAAGGATGTTTGAGTGAAAGGCCTTTGGCTATTGGCTATTGGCCTTTGGCTATTGTCTAACAGCTAACAGCTAAAGGCTAACAGCTTTTCCTCAGATATAGCTTTTCACAAAACACGAAATCTTCCAGTCCTTTTCCACTTTTTCCAGCACAACGTAAATCAATCCGATGGATGTGGCGGGCGACCCGTTATACGTCATTTGTTGCGTTTCCCTGAGGATAACCCATGCCGTATTGCCCATGATTTTCATATTCAGAAAGTCCTTCTCCACCCTGAACTCATCAACGCCCAGCCAATCGGTGTACTTGGTTACCGTATCTATTTCGGTTGAACGTTTCTCCCACCCTGTGGTAATATAATATACCGAATCCTGAATATTAACACGTGTCTGGTATGCGTCGTGCACATAATACTCCTTTTGTTTTGCAGGATTCTTGTCAATCCAGGCCTGGGTTTCCCCATTGATAACCGCTTTAATGGCTTCCTCATCAGAAACCATATCTCCATCCGATCCGCACGAGAGAACAAAAAACAGCAGGCAGGCTGAGCAAATAAGGCAGGCAATGTTCTTCATGACTGTAATTTTTATGTTGGTTTAGATCATCCACTCCAATAACAAAGCCATGAAATAGCAGAAAGTTACGAAATAAAAGGGGTGAAAACAATAGGTGTACTACAGATAAGACAAAGGGAAACGGATATTTACTTATAACTTATCAATACCCGGAAATAGTAGTATTACCAGCCATTCATTGTCCTTAACTGACAATCATAAAACAATTCCGGTCATTGCTGTAACGGCTTTTGCCCAGGAATCCGACAAAGTCAAAATATTGCAAAACAACTTCGACGGTTTTATCAGCAAGCCGCTCAACAGC
>JAFGVG010000438.1 GCA_016938095.1 Bacteroidales bacterium | reverse complement strand
GTCTCAAAGGTTTTGTCGGCAGCGGCAATCAAAGCATCAAAGGCTGCCTTCCTTTCCTGCTCAACCTTTTTAACCCTTTCAGCCTCAGCAACCAGGTAATCGATTTTTTTTATCTGATCGGTGGCCAGCAAATCACCCGGCATTTGTTTCAATGCTTCGGTATAGAAGCCACGAGCAGATGAATAGTCCTTTTTTCCGAAAGCGGTGTTTCCGGCGTTAATAGCAGCTGAATAGGCTGCCGCCCTGCTCCTGGCTTCTTCCTGCTCCTGCTGTTGCTGCGCAATCAGCCTTTCCATTTCGGCCAGCCTGGTTTTAGGTAAAGTTTCGTTGGGCTTAATGTTCAATGCCCTGCTGTATTCATCGCGCGCCTGAACATAATCTTTGGCTTTGAAATACTTGTCGGCATTGACCAGTGCCAGTGCGTAAGCATTATCCTTTGCCTTATTCTCGGCTGCAATTCTTTCCTGTTCTGCTATGGCTTTTATAACTTCATCGAGCTTTTGCCTGGGGTAACTTTCACCCAGCATCATTTCAATGGCTTTTTCGTATGACAGTTTTGCCACGGCAAATTGCTTTTGTGCCAGCTGTTGATCGGCAGTCCTGATGGTCTCGTCGTAAGCTTTTTTTCGTGTCTGCTCTGCCAGCAAACGATCCTGCTCCTGCTTAATAAGCTGAGTGGTTTCTGATAGTTTAGCATTAGCCTGGGCATCACCGGGTTTAATGGAAAGCGCCTGTTGAAAAGCTCCCTGCGCAGTTTTATAGTCTTTTGCGTTCAGCGCCCCTGAGCCCTTGCTCATGGCATTTGCATAGGCATCATCAATTTCTTTTTGTTTGCTGGCCTTTTCAGCAGCCAACAGGTTATCGATTTCCGAAATCTTCTGACTTGCATAGGGATCTGCCGGCTTTAGCTGTCGTGCATTGAGGTAAGCCGACCTGGCGCTGGAATAGTCGCGGGCATTGAACGATTTATCTGCTGAAGCAATGGTTTCGGCATATTGCCTGGCCAATAACTGCTCCTGTTCCAGTGCTTTCTGTTGTTCTGCAAGAAGTCTGTCCACCTCAGCGGATTTGCCAATGGCAAACACATCTCCAGGTTTAATTTCAAGTGCCTTTTTTAGGAATTCCTTTGCCTGAGCGTAAGCTTTTTGTGAAATGGCAGTGTTGGCTGCACCAATGGCGGCTTTATACCCCTCTTCAGTGGCTTTCAGCCGGGCTGCCTGTTCTGCGGCAATGGCATTGTCAATTGAAGTCACGCGTGTCTGGGCGTACTGGTCACCGGGTTTAAGCCGGAGTGCACCCATATAACCTGCCCTTGCATCGGTAAGCTTGTTGGCAGCCATTAAGTCATCTGCTGTTTTAATGACCTGTTGATATTGCTCGTCAATAGCCTTGTTTTTGGCAAACTGTTCCGCCAGCCGGTCGGTTTCTGCAATACGGCTCCGGGCGTTGGCATCGTTGGGCCTGGTGGTAAGCGCCTGCTGAAACGAAGCTTTGGCTTGCTGAAACTGGTTTTGCACCAGCGCATTGTTACCTGCTGCCATGGCGGCGTCATACGAATCGTTTTGAGCCTTCTGCAATGCCGCCTGCTCAGCGGCCACGGTGTTGTCGATAGCTTTAATCCGGGTTTGTGCATAGGTATCTCCGGGCTTAAGGGCAAGTGCCTGGGTATAGCTTTCCCTGGCTTTCTGCCATTCTTTTCCTGCCATTAACCCATCTGCTGTTCTGATAACGGTTGCATACTGATCGTTCAAGGCTTTCTCACGCTTAAAGGCTTCTTCACGATTATCCACATTGGCCAGCTGACTCTTTGCAACCACATCATCGGGTTTGAGAGTCAGTGCTTTTTGCAACGATTCACGTGCCAGGGCAAACTGGTTTTGGGCCAGGGCGGTATTGGCAGCCGCCATTGCAGCAGCATAACCGCTTTCCACGCTTTTCTCCCTGGCTGCCTGTTCAGCCGCCACAGCATTGTCGATTGCTTTTACCCGTTGTGCGGGATAGGACTCCCCCGGTTTCATGTTAATGGCTTTGGCATACACCGATTTAGCTTCATCGTACTTTTTAGCCTTGAACAACTGATCAGCTTCCTGCACCAAAGCATTATAATTTTTTTCAAAAGCTTCTTTTTGTGCCAACTGTTCTACCCTTGCAGCTTCTTCAGCAGCTTTCTTTTCGAGGATGGTTTCAACCTCCTGCATCCTTGTTTTGGGCAACGATTCCGATGGCTTAACGGAAAGCGCCTCCTGGTAATACTGTTTGGCCGTGGCATAATCCTTACGGGTATAAGCCACGCTGGCCTTAGCCATGGCCTGATTATACCTTTCTTCTATATTGAGCAGGGCCTGCTTTGCTTCCTGCTGTTGGGCCAGGTTCTTCTCAATTTCTGCGGCCTTTTGCCTGGGATAACTTTCCTGAGGATTCAGGGTAGCTGCCTGGTTGTATTTTTGTAATGCCAGTTCAAATTTTTGTTGGGCAGCCAAAGCATCAGCCTGGGCTATAGTTTCCTGGTAGGCACCGGCAGTTACCTGTTGTTTGCTAACCTGCGCGTTCATTTCTGTTATCCTGCGTGCAGGATAGTCCTCCGTTGGATATATATCAAGCGCCTGCCGGTATGTACCAATAGCTTCCTCGAACTTTTTCTGCGAAGCCAGCTGATCGGCTTTTTTAACAAGCGACTCATAATTGTTCAGGTGGCACTGATCGTTTTCGATCATCATGCGCTCCATCCGTGACCGCATGCCGTTAACGTAATTCTTATCGGAAATAAACTCCCTTCGC
Source organism: Bacteroidales bacterium (assembly GCA_016938095.1). Lineage (GTDB taxonomy): Bacteria > Bacteroidota > Bacteroidia > Bacteroidales > UBA10428 > UBA5072. The sequence continues at coordinate 7,525 of JAFGVG010000438.1, read as the reverse complement.
TTCGCATCAAAGCTTACCTTATCAACCGGTTCTTTCAGTACCGAATAATCAACACCGCTGCAAGGCTTCACAAGGCTCATGGAAAACTCATTCATCCAGGTACCCTTTTCTTCGTCGGGCATATGGGTGTCAAAAGATATGCGCTTGCTAACCATGCCATCCTTTGCAATTACAATGCTATATTGCTTGTTTGGCTCTAGTTTGAAAGAAAACCCGCCATCGGAACCGGTTTTCACCGATTTAACCAGGTTTGAACCATCGTAAAGACTTGCTGTCACCAAAGAGAGGGGTTGCATGTCAAATTCAGCAATACCCCTAACCTCAAGATATCTCTCGGGAGCAGCCTCCTGTGAATACAACACGCCTTGTATGCAGAACAACAACGCTAAAACCAGCCGTAAATTCCTTACCATCATATTTTATGCTACCGGAAAATTAAATCGTTCAATGTTTGTCAGGGTCCCCCATGTTTCGGTCATTGATCAAACTGATTTTCATGCGGGTTCGGATTTATACGTTATAATTCCTATACTGAGTTTAGTAAGAAAAGTTACCATTTTGCGTGTTAAATTGCCAGTATTTACTTACAATTATTTAATGACTGATAACTTAAGCCTGTGCACATGCGGCCCTTCATCCACTCTAATCAGGTAAACACCTCCGGCCAGACTGATATCCAGCGGAATAATGTGTTGGAACGGACCGTAATGACGTCTCAAAACCTGTTGTCCCTGCAAATTGTATAAAGTAACCGTTACCGGAAAACCGGTCATCTCGCGAAATTGCAGTGTAATGGCCGAACGGGCCGGATTGGGATAAACAATAATACTTTCAGCATCATCATCGTGTGATGAGGTGTCGGTGGGCAGGGTCATCACTACCGGATAAACAGCAAATGATGAATGTATGGCTTGGCCTGTAAAAGCGGCAAGCGACTGCCACTGACTTCCCTGGTAAACATAGGCAGTGTGCTGCAACGGATCGGTTGTGCGATTTGCAGCCATAAAGGTTGAGAAAGTGTCGGGAGGATTGGCGTAACTGATCTCGTATCCGGCAAAAAACCCGGGAGGAACCGTAACAACCGAGTCAAATTCAATCAACTGAAGTGTTTGCGCTGACAATGCGGACATATATACCTCCTGCTGATACAGGGCTTTACCGGGAAGATCTCCGCCCTCCCATATTTTAACAGAAATTGTTGCGGCCGCATTGTTAACATAGCAATTGTTGATATGCAGCAACATACCCGGCAATCCCAGGGAAGCAGATTGTGAAAATTTCTCTGCAAAAGCAGTGGTATATAAATTATTATGACCCGCATAGCTTCCCCACAATAAGGTTGCGTTTTCGGTTGTCAGCAACTCATCTGCTGCAATGTTGAATAAGGTATCGCCCGATTGCCAGAAACCCGCATAAGGGTCATACCCTTCGAGAAAACCTTTTTGTTTTCCAAGCGGATCGAGCCAGTAGGCCAGTTGCAGATCAGGATTATCATGAAAATCCCAGCACTTGCTGAACATCTGATAGTAATCGTTAACCGGACTGATACAATTTGCCTGACCGCCGGTAAGTGTCCCAACGATCAGTCCATACTGATCAAAAAAAGGGGCCCCCGATGAACCCACTTCGGTAGTACCTGCATCCCAGCGACTTACCCGCCAATGGCTGTCATCGATATAATCCTCGCCAAAACTAGCGGCCTCCAGCGCGTCATTTTCAAGGCTGATTTTTTTCACGTCGCCATAGGGGTGATGAATGGTAAATCCCGATTCCGGAATATAACCCAGTGCATTCCAGCCTGCATAATAAGGATGATAACTAAACGGTACAGGTTCAAGCAATTCAAGCAAAGAAAAATCAAGATCGCCCCCTGTAGCCCTGAGTGTGGCTCCCGAAATACTCATCAGGTTGTTACCATCGGGCCCGTTGCAAAACGGACTCTCGTAGTCGAAATAAAAAACAGCGGTATTGGCAATGTCTTCTGTATTAATGCAATGTTCTGCTGTAAGCAGGTAATTGATACCATTCTGCCTTGTGTTGTTAACGAGCGTTCCTGTGCAGCGTTCGGTTCCATCGTAAATTACACGGACAACCGCATGCTTGCGAAGTTGCACCAGCGTATCGCTTATGCAGTTCACATCGACATTGCAATTGCCCGACTTCCCGAACCACCCGTCTTTATAGAATTTAAAACTGTCGTTTTGCAGAAAACCGCAACCAATACCTGAAATACCCATATCGCCGTAGAAAGAAAGGTACGCCGGAACCTGCATCTCCACAATAATCAGGTTACCGTTTATCTGTGCGCTCCCGAGCCTGCTGAAAGGCTTGTTGTTCAGGTCGGTGAAAGCCCCATGTACCTGCTGTTGTCCTGCGTCAAACAAAAATACCTTAACACCCTGCTGCACCTGCCATGGACTGAAAATCACACTCAGCATGGCAGCATCTTCAACACGAAATCCGACTCTCCACAACCGGGTACCATCTGCAAGGGTATCCCAGGTTCCTGCGTTTTCCGGATCAATGCTGACATTAATGGTCAGTCCGGCACGGCCAGACTTTAACATCGAACGCTCACCGGATGAGAACAGCGCCGCACGTTTTTCTTCGGCAATTAAAAGGTTATAAACAGTCAGCTCCGGTGCCCCTTCGTAATGTATCGGAAGCGGAAGACCGGGACGCGAAAGCTGGGCACTGACAGGCAGCAGTCCAGTTAAAAACAGTGGCAACAATAATATGTAGGTAAAGCTTTTCTTCAACAACCTCAAAAAATATGAAGGTAAAAGTACCAAAAAGATTCTTACTTCAACCGGATGCATGGTTTCTTGTTTTAGCAGCATCAGTCCGTCGTACAATTTTTAGCATATTATCAACCCGATTTGTTATTTTTGAAACGCATTTTGAACTTTAAAACCCGTAACGGATGGTTTACAAATTAATGCTGGTTTTGACGGGCATGCTGGTTTTAACTGAATTGCAAGGTCAATTGTCCGGATCCGTCAATTCTCACGAAAATGATCCAATCAACGCACTCCTCCTGTCATTTGATTATTTTACCAACGCCAATCCCAACAACATTAATACAGGAACCCGGCAACCATCTTTTTCACCATCGGTAAATTTCATCAGCCGTTTTGGTGTAGATCTTTCACTTGCTGCCAATTTTTTGGGCAATTCCGATGATGCCTATGAAAATTACTCATCAGAACTCGACCTGATGGCGGGCTACCAACTGGTACCCTGCAAGCATTTCACGCTGTACCCATCATACGGGCATTACTTTCACAGCAACAATTCCAATCCCCTGAAAGCGTTTTTTACTGACGAATTTCGACTGGACGCGGATTACAGTCCCAAAATACTGAACGCGGGTATTTCTGCCGGATATTTATTGGGCAAAAGGAATACCTTTTACACGGAAGCACATGTTTCGCATACAATCAGTATAGATAACCTTTTTTTCAAAAAGGACAACTTTTCGCTATTACCAGGCGTGGATGTAAATTTTGGTGACTACGAATACCTGAACCTGTATTTCCTGGATGAACTTACTGCCGATGGTACCTTTTATAGTAATTTATACAACTATCCCCTGGTAAGGCGCTATGTACTGCGCCAGCATTTGCTTAACCCCGATATGACCTACACAGAAATCCTTTACAACTATTTTGCCGATAAAGCAAGCGATAATTTCAAACTCACTTCGCTAAGCCTGAATATTCCCTTCTATTACATGGTCGGTAAATTTGGCATCAGCGCGGGGATTTATATATTTGTGCCCATCAGCCAACCCGATTACCTTTCTGATGATGCGCAGTTTTATGTTAATGCCGGCCTTTCGTACTATATTGGTTTTACACCATCAAAACAGGTTAAGGGTGAACGTGGCAGAAAATAGCCTTTCAGTTTAATGCCAAAAAAATTATTTGCATAATTCCCTGATATAGTCTCCGGCGTCAGGATCACCCAATTCCTTTGCCCGTTCAAGGTCGTAACATGCCTTGTCATCCATTTCGAGCGAAAAATAAGCAAGAGCGCGATTGAAGTAATAATCGAAGGTACCTTCCTGTAAGACAATTGCACGGGTAAAATCATCGATGGCTTCTCTGAAATTCCCGAGCATGTATTGTGTATTTCCACGATCGTACCAGGCATCGGGGTTCCCTTCGTCCAGTGCTATTCCCTTGTCGAAATCGTCCAAAGCCAGCTTATATTGACTGATTTTATAATAGCAATTCCCCCTGAAGATATAGTCATCAGCCGAATGCTGATCTGTTTCCATTGCCCCGGTGATATCGGCAATTGCCAGATCATATTTTTCGAGTTCGTAATAAGCATTTGCCCTGTTAAAAATTGCATCGCGGTTATTGCCATTCAGTGCCAGCAACTGTGAATAATCTTCAACGGCTTTATCATACCTTGCCATATCAAACCAAGCATTACCCCTGAGGTATAAGGCATCCAGGTTGTTTTTTTCGATTTCCAGCGCCTTGTTATAATCCTTAAGTGCGGCTTCCGGGGATCCTTTCTCATGCTTTTTCTTGCCCGATGCTATCCACGATGAAGCTGTGGTTTGTGATATTACGGGCACAGCAATCAAAAATGCCAGCAGCGTCAAAAGAAACGATTTCTGCATAATTGTGGTATTGATGTTAGAATACTTATCTGTGCAACCCGCGCTGACGAATCATCCGCTGCCTGATGTTCTGTTGCCTGAACATTTGCTGTTGCATGGCAGCACGTCTCTTTTCCATGGCTACCTGACGGTTAACCATGGCCTGTTTATGTCGTATCAAAGCCTTGGTACGCATTTGCACTACACGTTGATGATTATTTCCGCGCCTTACAATGGTGTAATCACGACTATTGGGCCGGAGTTCAAGGTTGTCGCGGCTTATGGGTGGACGGGTCGTCTGTTCCTGCGCTTCAGCCGACGCCAAAGCCACTATCAGAAAAACCAAAGGCAGTAAAAGCTTTTTCATTGGGTAGTGATTATTTCATATATTAGACTGGTGGTTGCAACAAAGGTTTAATTCAAAAGACAAAAAGTAATAAATTTGATGCCATTGCTGTTGGCATATGCTGATGAACAAATTTAATAAAAAGTGAATCATATTTTAAAACCAGAAAACTATCTGAAAAGATGATGCCTAAGGAAAGGATATTGCAACTCAGGGATGAACTCAATCAGCACAATTACCGTTATTATGTACTTTCGCAGCCCGAAATAAGCGACATGGAATACGACAGGCTTATGCACGAGCTCATAGCACTTGAAAAAGAGCATCCCGACCTGGCTGACCCGGCCTCTCCCAGTCAGCGTGTTGGGAGTGATACCGATAACACCTTCACCCAGGTAAAGCATACCTACCCTATGCTTTCGCTCGATAACACTTATTCCGAAGATGAGGTACGCGATTTTGACGAGCGTACACGTAAGACACTTTATCTTGATAAAGTGGAGTATATATGCGAACTGAAGTACGACGGGGTATCCATAAGCCTGCAGTATGAAAACGGCCGTTTAGTGCGGGCTGTTACACGGGGAGATGGTGAAAAGGGTGACGATGTCACCCCTAATGCGAAAACCATCAGAAGTATACCGCTGTTATTAAAACCTGGCAATCATCCCGATACTTTTGAGATCAGGGGTGAGATATTTCTTCCCCACAAAGGTTTCGAAGCCATGAATGCCGAGCGTGCCGAAACCGGCGAACCAATTTTTGCCAATCCTCGAAATGCTGCTTCAGGGACATTAAAAACAAAAAATTCTGCACTTGTTGCACGAAGGCCACTCGATTGCTACCTATACTATTTGCCGGGGCTCGAAAAGCACTTTTCCACACACTTCGAAAGCATACAGGCTGCTAAGGAATGGGGGTTCAAGATTCCACCGTACATAAAAAAATGCAGCAACCTCGATGAAGTTTTTGCCTTTATAGCTTTCTGGGAAAAGGAAAGGGATGGTCTTCCGTTCGACATTGATGGTATTGTTATAAAGGTGAATGCTTATCGGCAACAGCAATTGCTTGGGTTTACCGCTAAGTCGCCTCGCTGGGCCATTGCCTATAAATTTAAGGCCAGGGAAGCCATTACCACCCTGCTATCAGTCGACTACCAGGTAGGACGCACCGGAGCAGTGACGCCGGTAGCCAATCTTGAACCTGTGCTATTGGCCGGAACAAGGGTTAAACGTGCGTCGCTGCATAACGCCGATCAGATTGCCTTGCTGGATATACACATTGGCGATAAAGTAACCATCGAAAAGGGCGGTGAGATCATTCCCAAAATAACAGGTGTTGACCTGTCGGCACGTTCAGCTGATCTGAAACCTGTAAGGTTCATTGAAAAATGTCCGGAGTGTGGTACGGCGCTTGTGCGTTCGCAAGGCGAGGCAAAACATTTCTGTCCAAACGAAACGGATTGTCCGCCGCAAATAAAAGGACGTCTGGAACACTTTGTAAGTCGAAAGGCCATGGACATTGGCTGTGCCGAAGCTACCATTGAACAACTTTACGATCATGGTCTTTTAAAAAATGCAGCTGATTTTTACAATTTGACCGCTGAACAACTGGTAAAACTTGAGCGATTTGCCCGTAAATCAGCCGAAAACCTGGTCAACAGCATTGAATTATCAAAACAGGTACCGTTCGACAGGGTTTTGTATGCGATTGGCATACGTTACGTGGGAGAAACCGTTGCAAAAAAACTGGCACGGCATTTTCTCAGTATGGAAGCTTTAAGGAAAGCAAGCGTTGATGACCTGATTCAAGTTGGCGAAATTGGTGAGGTTATTGCACAGAGTGTTATAGGCTACTTTGCCAACGAGCGAAACATGGAACTTATAAACAGACTTGTACAGGCAGGACTACAAATGCAAATGATGACTGTTGAAACCAACATATCATCGACATTGCATGGAAAAAATTTTGTTATTTCGGGTGTTTTCCGCAACCATTCCCGCGAAGATATCCAGCAGTTGATAGCTTCACACGGGGGTAAAAACCAAAGCAGTGTAAATTCCAATACACAATATGTGGTGGCGGGTGATGGTATGGGGCCTGCAAAACGTGAAAAAGCTGCGAAATTGGGAATTCCGGTGATATCCGAAGATGATTTCATGCAGATGATCAGCAGTTAACACAAAATAATACAGCAAAAAAAAACCTGGCAACCAGGGCCAGGTTTTTTTATTATTGTGCATTTGTTACTGCAACTGGAAAATAACAGGCATAACAAACTGCTGTTTTACAGCGCGTCCGCCCTGTTTTGCAGCACCCCACTTGGGTGAGGCCATAATTACGCGGATGGTTTCCTTATCGAGTGAAGGGTCAACTCCACGGAGGATTTTAACATCCACCACTTCGCCTCTTGAGTTAACAGCAAACTGTACGGTAACCCTTCCGAAGATTCCGTTTTCAACGGCAACCGGAGGATAAACCAGGTTTTTCTGCACCCATTCCCTAAAGGTTTCGAGGCTACCGCCCTGGAATGTAGCTTGTTCTTCAACAAACACAAAGGCAGG
>JAFGVG010000073.1 GCA_016938095.1 Bacteroidales bacterium | reverse complement strand
GGTGATGAGGATATGACCCTTATGGTTTCCCCGTCTACCAGCGGATCGAGTTCACGAACCAACTTAATTTCAACTACTTCGCCTTTTGAATTAACGCAGAATTGCACTACCACCCTGCCAAATATGTTGCTTTCAATGGCTTCCTGGGGGTATTGTATGTTTTCTACTACCCAATTGCGGAAGGTTTCGACGTCGCCCCCCATAAACGAAGCCTGTTCCTGGGGAAACAATACTGGTTCGGAATGGTCAGTTTCGTCGATGATACCTGCACCTGAATCAGTACCAACCGGTACAAAGGGCAATTCGTCCGGGGGAGCGTTTTTTATAGTTTCAACCAATTCGTCATAAATCAGCATGTTATCCTCCGGATCAGCTTCTTCAACAACTACCGGAGTATAATTAATTGTTTTCTCCATTTTTTCGAACGTTTGTTCAGGGATTGGTGGTAAGGGGACCTTTGGCTTTTTCAGGTCGATGTCAATGAGCGTTACAGAATGATCTTTAGCAAGGGCATCCGCATCAGGCGAAAGCCTTTTTCCATTGATGAAGGGAACGGCTATGGCCGTAGTAGCAAAAAGCAAGGTGACGAAAAATGAGACTAACAAGGTTCGTTCGCGCTTGCGGTTCATTTCGTAGGCCCCGTAGGCCTTGTTCCTGCCTTCGAAGACCATGTCCTCGAGGGTCTCGGATTTGCTGGCAACTGGCTGGTTTTTCATAACACTTGTTTTAGTTGTTTGTACTGGTTGCTCTTCAATTATTAGATGCCACGGGTAAATAAATTCCATAAAAATGGCCGTTAAATTATTTTTGAGCTTATATTTGAATGGGTTATCAACCGGATAGTTAAATGATATGTTTCTGAAGCTTAAGCAAAAAAGTAATGTATTGTCCTTATCGGATGAAGCATCGGATGAAAAGCTGGTGGCATTGTACCTGAAAACCGGCAGCAGGGAACCCATTGCGGTTTTATTTGAACGGTATACGCACCTTGTGTATGGTATTTGCCTTAAATATCTACCCGATAATGAATTATGCAAGGACGCAGTAATGGATATCTTTGAAAGTCTTTTACAGAAGCTTACAGTACATGATGTTAAAAACTTCCGGAACTGGCTTTACAGCGTAACGCGCAACCATTGCCTTATGGTGTTACGCAAATCCGGATCCTTTGAACGGATTAAGGATGGCCTGTTAAATGAACAGCACGCTTTATTGCCCGATGCCGAAGAGGATGATGAGGAAATGCCTGTTAACCGTCAGCTGATTTTAACGGCTGTTGATCAGCTTAACCACGAACAGGGCACCTGTATCAGGCTCATGTACCTCGAAAACAAGAGTTATCGCGATATCTCCGACATTACCGGTTTTTCGATGAACGAAGTGAAAAGTCATATTCAAAATGGTAAACGAAACCTGAAAAATTTCTTAAGCAAAACGAATGGAAACATTGCAACATAAAGGATTGTTCAATCCCGGAGGATGTCTTACGGCTACTACTTTTCAACGATATCTCGAAGGTAATTTACGGCCGGCAGAAAAAGCAAAGGTGGAGGAACACCTCAGGCATTGCCTGATTTGTTCCGATGCCCTCGAAGGTTTTAAGCGGCATCGCAGTCATCTGGTAATGCAGGGCGATCTGGAAATGCTGACGGGGAAAATCCGTAAGCGATATTCGGTAAGTCCCCTGATTAAAAAAGGACTTCCGGTAAGCATATTAATTACCCTCTTTGTGTTTTTGATCTTATTGCTGGTGATTTACTTCATCATCAGGATACTGATTGCCAATCCCGCTTAAAGCCATTGCTTACAATAGCTTTATCTTCGGTTTTTGGTGGTTTTTGGTTTATAGGTTTTGCGCTTCTCTATCTCTTTATACCTGTAGTTGCGTGGCATTTCGGATTTTTTAGGCATCATAAGGTTTTGCCGTTCAATACTATCTTTGGCTGAGCCGCATGAGGTAAACCACGACAATGCAAAAGCCATAATAAGTATACCTAAAGTTGGTTTTATTTGCTTCATAACTGTTTTTTTATTACGATAACTTTGCCTGTAGGAATTTATACGAGCCAATTTCCTTTTTGTTTTACCTTTGACAGCTTTAACACTATTTTCCATTTACATAATGAATTACCCGTGGGGACATAGCCGAAGATTCAATACTTATTCCGATTATATACGGAATATTTTCGGGGAGCGCGTGCAGAAATTAACCATCGATGCCGGGTTTTCCTGCCCCAACCGTGATGGATCAAAAGGCACCGGGGGATGTACCTTTTGCCTGAATGAGGCATTTAACCCATCGTATTGTTCACCCGATAAATCAATTGCACAACAAATCCGGGAAGGTATTGCATTCCATGAAAACCGCTACAGGCGGGCAACGAAATACCTGGCTTATTTTCAGGCTTATTCAAATACGTATGCCAGTGTTGATAAGCTTTACAAAATATACACGCAGGCCCTGAATGTTGAGGGCGTTATTGGTATTGTGATTGGTACCCGGCCCGATTGCATCAATGCGGAAATATTGAAACTGTTGAAAGACATTTCGGTCAATTATCATGTGATGGTAGAATACGGGATTGAGTCGGTTTACAACAAAACACTCCAAAGGGTTAACCGTTGTCATACTTTTGAAGAATCAATCGATGCTGTTGAACTCACTGCCGCAAATGGTATTCCGGTGGGCGGGCACATGATTATTGGACTTCCGGGCGAAAGCCGTGAAGAAATATTACAGGGTGCAAGCATCCTGTCGCGCCTTCCTTTAACAAGTGTCAAGTTTCATCAGTTGCAACTGTTCAACGGCACACGCATGGCTGAAGAAT
>JAFGVG010000437.1 GCA_016938095.1 Bacteroidales bacterium | reverse complement strand
ACCTCAATCCTCACCAGCGGTTTCTGCGCCGTAACCGTCACTTCTTTTATCTCAATGCCTTCATCAAGCGCAAGATTCCCCAGTTCGGTCTTTGGGTCCTTCAGGACTAACGCCATATTCAGTTCCCTGAACCCGACAGCCGAGACTATCAGCTTATACTCCCCTGCCGTATCGAGTTTCATGACAAATTTGCCCGAAACGTCACAAGCCATCATTTTCTTCGCTTTCGTGCTGTCGTTCGGAACAAAAACCACTGTTGCATAGGGAATTGACTCTCCGGAAGCTTTTTCCGTAACCTGACCGGTAACGAGGTATTCTGTCTGTTTTTCCTGGGCCAGGGTTTGGGTTACGGTTATGGGAAATAACAATAACCATAGCATTAATAAAGAAAAGCATGTTCTCATAACAGGTTTGCCTTAAGGTTAAAAATTTGGGTAACATTCTGCCGTGGTCAAATATATTAATTTTTTTTTACAGAAATAATTTGTAATATTGCAGCGTAAAATCATAAATATGAAAAACAGTCTGGCACATCATCACCATCATTTGCCCTGACAGGGGAAAAGACAGTATGTGCCATACATGAAAATATTTCAGGGTTTGCAATACTGCAAACCTTTTTTTTTATGTTTAAATTGAACTAACCGCATGGAAAAACTAAAAATTGCCATACAAAAGGAAGGCCGCTTAAGCGAAAAATCGCTCGAACTGATCCAGGAATCGGGGATACGCCATAACCAGGACAGCAAAAGAAAACTCATTTCACTCGGTGACAACTTTCCGGTGGAAATCCTTTACCTGCGCGATGATGACATTCCGCAATATGTAGCCGATTCGGTAGCCGATATAGGCATTGTTGGCGAAAATGAAGTGCTGGAACGCGACAGGAATGTTGAAATAGTGGAACGACTTGGTTTTGCCCGTTGCAGGTTGTCGCTTGCCATCCCCCAATCTGATACCTATCCGGGGGTTTCCTACTTCAACGAAAAACGTATTGCTACCTCCTACCCGAATATCCTGAAGAAATTCCTGAAAAAAAACCATCTGAAGGCTGAAATACACGAAATAAGCGGTTCAGTTGAAATTGCCCCCGGCATTGGACTGGCCGATGCCATATTTGACATTGTAAGCACAGGCAGTACGCTTATCCACAACAGACTTAAGGAAGTGGAAGTGGTGACAAAGTCCGAAGCCGTTGTAATTGCCACTCCTACTTTAAACGACAACAAACGAAAAATCCTGGACGATCTGCTTTTCAGGTTTCAGGCCGTACGCCGGTCAAAGAACAATAAATACATACTTCTGAATGCACCCAATGAGAACCTCGAAAAAATTGTGAGTGTATTGCCGGGCATAAAAAGTCCCACTGTATTGCCGCTTTACGAAAAAGGATGGAGTTCGGTGCATTCCGTTGTTAATGAAAATGAATTCTGGGAAATCATTGGTAAGCTTAAGGAATACGGAGCCCAGGGCATACTTGTCATTCCCATCGAAAAAATGATTGTTTAACCGCTTTACCATGAAGATCATCCGATATCCCGACAGGGCCGATTGGCCTGAATTGCTGAGGCGACCGGTAATGGACAACCGGTCAGTTGACTCCATTGTTATGCCTGTGCTTGAAGAAGTCAGAAAGAACGGCGACAAAGCGCTTGCTGCCTTCACCAAAAAATTCGACCATGTGGATGTTGACACCCTGGAAGTACCTGGTGAAGCTTTTGCAGAAGCTGAAAACCTGGTCGATCAGGACCTGAAGGCTGCCATTGAAAAAGCCCGGGAAAATATCGAAACCTTTCATCGTATGCAACAAATTACCCCTGCCAGGGTAATCACCACCAAGGGTGTAGTGTGCTGGCAAAAGGCAGTCGCCATTGAAAAAGTCGGCCTTTATATTCCCGGAGGAACCGCTCCCCTGTTCTCCACCGTGCTTATGCTTGCCATTCCGGCACACATTGCAGGATGTTCGGAAATTGTGCTTTGCACTCCGCCCGACAAAACCGGTAAAATTCATCCGGCCGTACTGTATGCTGCCAAAGTTTCCGGAATAACCCATGTTTACAAGGTTGGCGGGGCTCAGGCCATAGCCGCCATGGCCTATGGAACCGAAACCATACCCAGGGTATACAAAATTTTCGGGCCCGGCAACCAATATGTCACAGCCGCCAAACAACTTGTTTCGCGCGGTGATGTGGCCATCGATATGCCGGCAGGTCCTTCGGAACTTGCTGTTGTGGCCGACGAATCGGCAACTCCTGCCTTTGTTGCCTCCGACCTGTTATCCCAGGCAGAACACGGAGCCGACAGTCAGGTTTTGCTGTTTACCACCAGTTCCAAACTGGCAGAGCAAACCCTCGAAGAAGTTCAGGTTCAGGTTCAGCTATTGCCACGTGCGGAATTAGCCAGAAAAGCCCTCGAAAACAGTCGGATCATCATCCTGAAAAGCATGAATGACATCATGGATATGGTAAATGATTATGCACCCGAACACCTCATCATCGCTTCTGACAATGCCGATGACCTGGCCGAAAAAGTTGTCAATGCCGGATCGGTTTTTCTTGGACATTACACCACCGAAAGCGCTGGTGATTATGCCTCAGGCACAAACCATACCCTGCCCACCAATGGATATGCCAGGGCATACAATGGCGTAAACCTCGACGATTACGTGAAAAAAATTACCTTTCAGCAGATATCCCCCGAAGGATTGCGTAACATTGGACCGGCTGTTATGAAAATGGCCGAGGCCGAGGAGCTTAAGGCCCACAGCAATGCGGTGGCCATACGGTTAAAACCATAAAAAACAGACAGCTATGTTCGACATAAATAACCTCATAAGAGAAAATATTCGTAGGCTGGTGCCGTACTCATCTGCGCGTGATGAGTTTCAGGGCGAAGATGCCATTTTTCTTGACGCCAACGAAAACCCATACAATACAACCCTTAACCGGTACCCCGATCCCAGGCAGATCAGATTAAAGCAAACCATTGCTGCCATCAAAAATGTTCCCGCCGACAAGATTTTCCTGGGGAATGGCAGCGACGAAGCCATTGATTTACTGATAAGGGCTTTTTGCGAACCCGGAACCGACAACATTGTGAGCATTAAACCAACCTATGGCATGTACAAGGTATGTGCGGATATCAACAATGTTGAATTCCGTGAAGTGCTGCTGACCGCAGACTTCCAGCCCGATACCGCGCAACTGCTGAAAATGTCGGATGCCAACAGCAAACTGTTGTTCCTGTGTTCGCCCAATAATCCAACATCAAACAGCCTTAATAAGAACGATGTGGTGAGGCTGATTGAAGAATTCCCCGGCCTTGTGATCATTGACGAAGCCTATATCGATTTTTCAACAACTGAAAGCTTTGCAGGTTTGCTTGACCGTTATCCGAACCTGGTAATATTGCAAACCTTCAGCAAAGCATGGGGAATGGCAGGAGTAAGGCTTGGTATGGCCTTTGCCGCGAAGGAAATTATTGCCGTTCTTAACCGTATCAAGTATCCTTATAATATCAACATCCTTACACAGCGAACGGCACTGGAACGGTTAAACGACACGGCCAGCAAGGACAAATGGATAAGCATGATCATTAAACAGCGGGATTACCTTGCCCGGGAGCTGGCAAAACTTCCCATGGTAAAGCGTGTATTGCCCAGTGACGCCAACTTTTTAATGGCCAGGTTCGATAACCCTCGTGAAATTTTTGCTTACCTGACAGCCAAAAAGATTATTGTACGCGACCGCTCAAAGGTAAGTCTTTGTGAAGGTTTCCTGCGGATAACCGTGGGCACTGAAGCGGAAAACCTGGCGCTCATCAGCGCTTTACAGCAGTACTAACCCATTTAACAATGCAATAAAGGTAACCCACAGCATTACGGCATGAAAAAAGCACTTTTTATCGATCGCGACGGAACATTGATTGTTGAACCTCCAGTGGACTTCCAGGTTGACACCCTGGAAAAACTGGAATTCATTCCCGGTGTTTTTCGTAATCTTTACCAAATCAGTAAAAAACTCGATTACGAACTCGTTATCGTTTCAAACCAGGACGGTTTGGGCACCGCAGGTTATCCCGAAGAAAACTTCAGGCAGGTACAGGACAAAATGCTGAAAGCTTTTGAAAACGAAGGCATCCGCTTTAATGATATTCTTATCGACAAATCGTTTGAAGCAGACAATGCTCCGACACGTAAACCAAAAACCGCACTGCTTAGCAAATACATGACGGGTGACTACGACCTGCAACAGTCGTGGGTTATAGGCGACCGGCCCACCGATGTTGAACTGGCCAAAAACCTGGGTACCAAATCAGTTTTCTTCAATCCCACTCACCAATCAATGCCTGTCATCGAAGCCCATGTCGACAACATCAATCACTTTATGGCTGGCAGTTGGGATGAGATATACAGCCTGGTGGCCCTGGGTATCCGGTCATCAAAGGTTTTACGCAATACAGCCGAAACCAGTATAACCGTTGAACTTAACTGCGATGGTTCCGGCAAGTGTGAAGTGGAAACCGGACTGGGCTTCTTCGACCACATGATCAGTCAGTTGGCCCGGCATTCGGGCTGCGACCTGAAGGTAAAAACAAACGGCGACCTGCATGTTGATGAGCATCACACCATTGAGGATACAGGTTTGGCCATTGGTGAAGCTTTTTACCTTGCCCTGGGCAATAAACGTGGCATGGAAAGATACGGATTTGCTTTACCCATGGACGATTGCAGCGCTCAGGTACTTATTGATTTCAGCGGAAGACCCTGGTTGGTATGGGATGCCGAATTCAAGCGCGAAAAAATAGGCGAAATGCCAACAGAAATGTTCATGCACTTTTTCAAGTCGTTTTCCGATGCAGCCAGGTGCAACCTCAACATCAAGGCCACAGGCAGCAATGAGCATCAT
This sequence comes from Bacteroidales bacterium, assembly GCA_016938095.1. GTDB lineage: Bacteria > Bacteroidota > Bacteroidia > Bacteroidales > UBA10428 > UBA5072. The sequence goes on along the minus strand of JAFGVG010000437.1, from coordinate 1,082 downwards.
AAAATCGAGGCCATTTTCAAGGCCCTGGCCCGTGCCATCAAAATGGCCATCCGCCGTGATGCATTTGATGCAACCTTACCCAGTACAAAAGGCATATTGTAAACCATGACAAAACGAAATAAAAACTCAGCCATCCTGTTGATGCACTGTCCCGATGCAAAAGGCATTGTGGCACAGGTAACCGCCTTTATCAACGACAACAACGGGAACATTATCACCCTCGACGAGCATGTCGACAGGCTGGATAAAACCTTTTACATGCGATTGGAATGGGAGCTTGATGGATTTCTGATTCCGCACGATAAAATCGCTGATTTTTTCAACACCCTCATCGCCATTCGTTACAACATGAGTTGGAAAATATACTTCAGCGACCCGAAACCGCGGATGGCCATTTTTGTTTCCAAATTACCGCATTGCCTATATGACATTCTTGCCCGGGTACACTCGGGAGAATGGGATGTGGAAGTTCCGCTAATCATTGGTAATCACCACGATCTGGAACCTGTTGCCACACAGTTTAACATACCCTTTCATTATTTTGAAATTACCGAAAACAACAAGGCTGAACAGGAAAAGAAGGAATTGGCCCTGCTGAAGGAGCACAATGTAACATTTGTGGTGCTGGCCCGTTACATGCAGGTTATAAGCGAGCGTTTCATTGAGCAATACCCCAACGAAATCATTAATATACACCATTCATTTCTTCCGGCATTTCCGGGGGCCAAACCTTATCATTCGGCTTATGCCCGGGGTGTTAAAATCATTGGTGCCACAAGCCACTACGTAACATCGGAACTCGATGCCGGTCCCATTATCGATCAGGATGTAGTGCGTGTGTCGCACCGCGATTCAATTGACCGGCTGATTATGAAAGGAAAGGACGTTGAAAAGCTTGTGCTTTCGAGGGCTATATTTCTGCATATTCTGCGTAGAATACTGGTTTTCAATAACCGTACTGTTGTTTTCAATTAAGTATGCATATGGAAGTGGCTATTATCAAATACAACGCCGGTAATATCATGTCAGTTGAATATGCCCTGCAACGACTTGGGGTAAAGGGCGTTGTTACCGACGATTTT
>JAFGVG010000072.1 GCA_016938095.1 Bacteroidales bacterium | reverse complement strand
TCCTTTGAAACGGTGAAAGCGCTGTCATATGCCATTAAGGTTTTCAGCCGGTTAATGGAATTACCAACATGATAATGGATTTCGTTTAGTTGCTGTTGGTTCCGTTGCTGTCTGGCCCTGATATTCAGCAAATCGAGGTTGCTGATATCTCCTTTGTTATTCCGTATGGTAGCGCCTTTCAGGATACGCAGATAAAGCGTGTCGAGTTTTTGGTAAATGGTAAGTTTTTCATTAAACACCTGCAGTTCGGTATAGCTAAGTGTGACCTGCCGGATCAGGTTTTCGGTTTTGATTTTCAGTTCTTCACCGGCTATATCGTATTCAATTTGTCTGGCTTTTATGGTCGCCCCATAAAGGGTGGGGAAGTTAAAGAGCTGGCTTACCCCCCATACCTTCAGCGGATAGTTGTTTTCGGCAATATTGTTCTGGTCGGTACCATAGGTGAAAACGGTTTTATCCGGTGCAATGGCTGAATGTATCAAAACTTTTTGTTCATCAACTTTGTGGGCATAGGCTCTTATTTCCTGGTTGTTTTGCAGGGCGGTGCTTATAGCTGTTGAAAGTTCCATTTCTTTTGGCTGAGCCGAAAGGTTAAACAACGGCAGTGTTAACAGCAGCAAAACGAGTGGTTGTTTTGCCCTGATGAACCTAAGCGGGAAAAATTTGATTCCGGTTACGTTGTAGAACACTTCGAATAACAGCGGGAGGGCAATCATGGTGAGCATGGTTGAGGTAAACAGGCCCCCGATCACTACGGTGGCCAGCGGGCGTTGCACTTCGGCACCGGCGCCTGTTGATATGGCCATGGGCAAAAATCCCATAGCGGCGGCACCGGCAGTCAGCATAACAGGTCGAAGCCTGTCCCTTGTACCCTGTATGATCAGTTCGCGCATGCTCATTTTTCCATCAAGTTGTAGTTCTTTCAAATGTTCAATCAGCACTATGCCGTTCAGCACGGCTATCCCGAAAAGGGCAATAAACCCAATACCGGCAGATACGCTGAAGGGCATTCCCCTGATCCATAACAGCAAAACACCTCCCACTGTGGCCAACGGAATGGCTGTGAAGATCATAATGGCATCTTTCAGCGATTTAAAGGCAAAGTGCAGGAAAACGAATATGAGTAAAAGTGCTACAGGTACTGCCAGGAGCAACCTGTTTGTAGCATTCTGCAGGTTTTCGAATTGCCCGCCATAGGCAATGTAAGTGCCGGGTGATAAGGTAATGTTTGCGTTTACGGCAGTCTGTATATCTTTTACAACCGACTGGAGGTCTCTGTTGCGTACATTAACGCTTACCACCACGCGGCGGTGAGCATTTTCCCTGGAGATTTTTGCAGGGCCTTCGGCATATTGAATATCAGCCAATTCGCTGAGCGGAATTTGATAGCCATTGGGAACAGGAACTTTCAGCTGCTTAATGTTTTCGATATCAACGCGGTTTTGTTTATCAAAACGGACAACCAGGTCAAAGCGCTTTTCGCCTTCGAAAACAACACCTGTTGCCTGTCCTCCAAAGGCAGTGGCGAGGTAATTGTTGAGTGTTCGGATATCGGCTCCGTAATATGCAATTTTCTGACGGTTATAGCTGACCCTTATTTGAGGCAACCCTGCCGTTTTGTCGAGTATGATATCGCTTGCTCCGGGAATGTTTTCGATAAGTGTTTTAATCTCCTGGGCTTTTCTGTCGATGTATTCCAGGTCATCGCCAAATATTTTTATGGCAATGTCGGCCCGGACCCCGGTGATGAGTTCATTAAAACGCATTTCGATGGGTTGTGTGAATTCATATTCGATACCGGGAATGACAGAAAGGGCTTCTTTAAACCTGTCGGCCAACTCCTCTTTGCTTTTGGCGCTTGTCCATGTCTTCCGGGGTTTTAGCTTGATGATCATATCAATTTCTTCCATCGACATGGGATCGGTAGGAACTTCTGCCGCGCCAATACGACTGACAATTTTATCAACCTCCGGAAAGCTGTCAATCAGTATTTGTTCCATTTTGGTTGTGGTTTCAATAGTCTTTGACAGCGAGGTGCCGGTTTTTAGCACAGGTTGAATGACAAAGTCACCTTCATCGAGGGTAGGAACGAATTCTCCGCCCATTTTGGTGAATAGGAAACCGGTAAGGAGTAAAGAAACCAGAGCAGCGCCAAGGACAATCCGTTTATGTGCGCAGGACCATTGAATGACGGGTAAATAAGATTTATGCGCAAGGTTCAGTATCCAATCAGCAACATTTTTTTTGTCGGTTTTAGGTGGTTTAAGAAACAGGGAAGATGCAACAGGTACCCAGGTAAAGCCCATGATCATGGCCCCGATAATGGCAAAACAGAACGAAAGGGCCATTGGTTTGAACATTTTCCCTTCTACGCCGGTTAGCGAAAGGATGGGGATAAAAACAATCAGAATAATGATTTGTCCGAATACGGCAGATTTCATCATCTTTGATGCTCCGTCAAACGAGATGGCATCCATCATGCTGACTCTCTCTTCGCCGGTAACACTTTCTATTTCGCTTTTTTTCAGGGTAATTTTCAGCGCAATAAACTCCACAATAATGACAGCCCCGTCGATGATAATACCAAAGTCGAGTGCCCCCAGGCTCATAAGGTTGGCATCGATGTTGAAAAGATACATCATGGAAACGGTGAAAAGCAGTGCAAGCGGTATTATGGACGTAATAACCAGCGCCGAACGCAGGTTTCCGAGTAACAGCATCACCGTAAGCATTACAATCAGCGCGCCCAGTATCAGGTTCTCCACAACGGTGAATGTCGTTTTGGCAACCAGCTCACTTCGGTCGACAATGGGGTTGATAAAAACCCCTTCCGGAAGATTCTGCTGAATTTCGGCAACACGGCTTTTGACTTCGTTAATGACCTCTTTGGAGTTGGCATTTTTAAGCATCATTACCTGCCCGAGAATGGTTTCGCCCTTGCCATTTGCTGTAATGGCTCCATACCTGTTGGCATATCCTGACCTAACCTCCGCAATATTCTTTATCAGCACCGGTGTTCCCTTATCGTTTTTAACAACAATGTTTTCAATGTCTTCGATGGACTTTACCTGCCCATCGCCCCGGATGAAATAACTTTGGTTTGTCTTTTCGATATAAGATCCGCCGGATATACTGTTATTGGCTTCCAGTGCGTCAAAAACCTCCATAAGGGTAATGTCCATGGCGGCCAGTTGCGCGGGGTTAATAGATACTTCGTATTGTTTCAGATAGCCTCCCCAACTGTTGATTTCCACCACGCCATTGATGCCGGACAGCCTTCGTTTGATCACCCAATCCTGTATGGTCCGGAGGTCTGTGGCGGTGTATTTGTTTTCGTATCCCTTCCGGATATCGAGCGTGTACTGGTATATTTCGCCTAAACCGGTAGTGATAGGTCCCATTTCGGGTTCGCCGAAGCCTTCGGGTATTTGTTCAACAGCACTTTTGATTTTTTCGGCAATGAGTTGACGTGGCAGATAGGCGCCTAATTTTTCATCAAATACAATTGTCACCAGTGAAATGCCAAACTTTGAAATAGAGCGGATTTCCATTACACCCGGAAGGTTTGCCATTTCCATTTCAACCGGGGCGGTAATATACTGTTCAATTTCCTGGGTTGAGAGGTTTCCAGAGGTGGTAATTACCTGTACCTGGTTGTTGGTGATGTCCGGCACGGCCCCAACCGGAATGTTGAACATGGCATAGAACCCAAAAGCTGCAATGGTTAAAGTGAAAAGGATTATTATGAGCTTATTCCTGATGCTGAAATCAATAATTTTTCCGAGCATAGGCATATGTATTTATGGTTGTATCAATACTTAAAGATAGTCCAAATGTATCTGATAACAACTATTATTAAGGATTGTTTAAAATGTTACCGCTCCCACTGTCAATCCTGCTGCTGGTTTTTCTCTTGCTCATTACGCAAACGCCAGCTGATTCCTGCCACTGCCGCTGCCTGGTTGCTGAGCGGAGTCGAAGCACTGCTATTGCCTCTGCTCTTGCCCTTGAACGGCTACCAGCATATTGTGTTCTTTTTTGGTAAGTTTTCGTGAGCGTTGTATGTTGCTTAGCAACGATCCGGCTTTTTCCAGGTCGGTTTTGCATCCCGGCATATCGCCCTGCAGTTTTCTGACCTGAGACCTGAAAAAGTAATAGGCGGGTTCGTCAACATCCGCTGCAACAGCGCTGTTCAAATCTTTCAGGGCAGCGGGCAAATTGCCGGACTGCTGAAATGCCAGTCCGCGCGCACAAAGCACCGCTGCATCTGCGGGAAAATTATCAACCATGCTGGTGTAGGCTATTATGGCATTTGGCCATTGCTTGGCACTGTAATACCGATGCGCCGTTTTCTTCAGCAGGTTATAATTCAGGGGCCAGTTGCTTAAATAACGTTCATATTCGTGTAAAGCCCCCTCTATATCACCTGTTTGCTCCATTAATTCGGCACGGCTTACCAGTAGCGGTGCATTTTGCGGGTTTTCAGCCAGTGTTTTGCCCAGCAATTCAATGGCCTGTTGAAAATCCTTCCTGGCAAGCCCCGGAGATCCGTTATTCAAAAAGTATCCGCCTCGTTCGCGATATCCTATGAAGTTTTCGGGGTCGACTGATACAGCTTTATCGTAATCGGCCCTGGCAGCTGCTTTATCGCCCTTTTTCAGGTATACACCAGCCCTGGCCACATAAAAACGTGCTTCATTGGCATACCGTTCGATGATACCATTGAGCAATTCCAGGGCCGGGTCAGGATTGCCTGTTTCCTGGCAGAGTATGGCCAGTTTATAGGCAACATGGGTATTGTCGGGTTGCAGGGCAAGCATTTTGCGCAGACAACCGGCAGCCTCATCTGTTTTCCCGATCTTCTGGTACACAGCCGACAGCAGATCACAGGCATCATAGTAGCGAGGGTTCGATTTCACCGCTTTCAATCCGTCGCTGAGTGCTCCTGCATCGTCATTCATCATCAGGCGCAATTCACCCCTTTTAATGTACAGCGAGATATCCTGCGGCTGCTCTTTTATCTGCTTTTCAATTAGGCCGAGTGCAATTTTTTTATCGTGTCGGTCCCGTAGCGATCCCGAACTTTCCAGTACAATGTTAACAACAAGCCGGTTTGCAAAAGCATCGAAATAGGTGCTGTCGGTTTTGATGGCTTCATCAATGCTTTTCAGCGCATCGGTGTATTTGTTTTCTTTTATGCTAAGCGAAGCCAGTCGGTTATAATACAGGGCATTTCTGGAGAAGTCATCCACCATTTTTCTGACATTTGCGGTACTATGGGCATAAAACTCGGGAATGTTGGCCGCTCTGTTGTCAAATGCCAGGTTTTCGAGATACACCGGCGGTGAATCGTTCCCGTTTTCATCAATATGGGTGAGAAATAACTTTGTATAGGGACCCTTGCTTTTCGAGGAGAATACCATCCATTTGCCGTTGGGCGACCACGAATGCCATGAATTCATGTTTTGCGTGTTGCAGTTCATGAGGCGTGGTGTTCCTCCTCCGGCCGGCATAATGTACAGTTTGCTGTCGGGTTGTAGCAGCATAAAATTTTCTGCCTGGCAAAAGACGATCCACTTGCCATCGGGCGAATACCGGGCAAAGAAATTACTTTTATTATTGTTTGAAGCACCTTCAACGGGAATGGCGTTACCCCCTTTACCCTGGTTAAAGGGAATCCGGTAAATATCGAACTTGAAGTCCTTTTTTCCGGAAATAAATTCCTGCACATCTTCGAGCTTCAGCAGTACGCTTTCCGATTGCTCTATTTTGGCCGACATATAACGGTTCGCACGGCAAAAGAGAATTTCGTCGTTGCCGGGTGACCAGTTTGGATTACTCTGTACGTATTTGCTGTTATCGGCACCGGGCAATTCCGAGAACTGTTTTTTTCCCCTGTCGTAAATGGCAATGATGCCCTTAATGGGAAAGAACAACTGGGAGTATTCGAGGTTATTCACCGGGACAAATACCGAGCGGTCTTTCACCGTTGACAGCACATACCGTCCGTCAGGCGACAACTGCGACAATAAGCCATAGGTAGCGCCACCGTCCTCTCTCCTGTAATCGCTCCAGGTGATTATCTTATCCTGTGTCAGGTGCAGGGTGTCATGCAATGGCGCAATGATATAAGAACCTTTATCGTTGGCATAGTCGATGTCCATCGCCAGGAGGCCATTTTGTGAAAAAGAGTGACAGTTGGCACAAACAGGCATGTTGTCGAGAATCTTACGGGGTTCTCCCCCTGCAACACTTCCCGTATACCATTCGATTTCCCCGAGGTTTTTTACGGCATATCCAAAAGGCAGGGGAACAGCCCGGTAGAATAGCGAAGCGCCAACAGAATCGTCTGAAAAAGTAAAGGACACCCGGCCTGTGGAAAAGCCTTTGTTGAGGAAGCCTTTTTTCACCCCAACAATGGTAAGGTATACCGGCTGGTTCGCGGATGCTTGTTTTAGACTCTCCCACATGGCGGAATCGGGTTTCCAGGCCGAAAATTTCACTTTGTCGTGGAAAACCTGCTTATTGCCTGAAGTGGAAAGGAAAACATGCCATGTGGTCACTTTGTGAAGCGTGTCTTCCCAGGTAATATGGGGAGCCGGGAACTCAGGCGGGAAGATGGTTCCTTCAGCCGGATATAGGTTGTTAACGCCCGAAGGAGAAACCTGGGCCGACTGCAGCGCGAGGTGGAGGGTTTCAACGCGACTGTTCTGGCAGGAGTTTAGCAGAAGTGGCAGCGGCAGTAGCAGTAACAGTGGCAGGTGAAGCCAGCTCCGGGGTTGTTTAACAGACAGGGACATTGGCGTTGGTAATAAATTGGGGTTGACAGTCGGGTTACACCGGATAATTTATACTCCATATCATATCTTAAATTTTCCAGGTGTGCTTATTACAAATTAATGGAAGATTTTTCAACCAAACAAGTATTATGCATGGGGAATGAAGAAGAGCCAGGAGACAAGGGACAAGGGACAAGAGACAAGGGACGAGGGACGAGTGGCATGCTTCGACTCCGCTCAGCACCCAGCACCCAGCACCTGGCACCCAGTATCCAATATCAAACCCATTCAAACAACCTGGAACAACCCGGGACAATTATTCAGCATTTCTTTTTTTTTGTACCTTCGTACTCCTTATTGATAACCATATGGAATTAAATGCCCTTACAGCAGTGTCGCCAGTCGATGGCAGGTACCGTAGTCTTA
>JAFGVG010000436.1 GCA_016938095.1 Bacteroidales bacterium | reverse complement strand
TTGGCCCTTTTATTTTCTCATAATCGATAGAAACAAGGTCAACCTTTTCATATTTCTTCTGGCTTTCACTGATTGAAAGTGTCGATAAATCGAGATTTACCAGTCCGCAATGCGGGCACCGGTAATACTTAAACTGATTATTATTTCCCTGTGAATAAAACAATTCACAATTCTCTTCATTGCAAAGCCTGCATTTCATATAGATAGTATAAAAGATATTCCCAAAGCACTAATTGACGGGTTTAATTTCGTGCAAAATTAGAAAAGTTACTTATTTTTAAAAAGATACGATGACAAATCACAAAGGCTGACAAACGGGGCAGAAGTAAACAGCACCACCCAGGTAAGCTTCCTTAACAATGTTAGCACCACATTTCGGACAAGGATCTTTGCAGGTGTTTTTCGACAGAAGGGTACTGTATCCGCCTTGTTGGCCCAGCAAATCCTTTTCGGTATCCCTGCCGCCTGCATCGGTCATTTTTTTAAGCGTCATTTTCAGACTTGCATACAGGTCGCTTTTTTGTATGTCTGTTAACGTGGAAACTTTGCGCCTGGGGTGGATGCCAGCATTGAACAAAATATCCTGTAAAACGCCGTTGCCCACGCCCGGAATGCGTTGTTCGGTGGCCAGCATTGCTTTAACGGAAAGATCTTTTTTCAGACCCTTAATAATGTTTTCGAAAAAGGCTACGTCAAACATTTTGCTTAATGGTGATGTGCTTTTCAGGCTCCCCTGGTGATAACTGTTTTCAAACAGGCCCTGATAAGCCCATATACCACCGTACATGGTAACTGTAAAAACTAAAAAGCTGCCATCATTCAATATGATAAGAAGTTGATATTTGTCAGGATGTTTCTCCTCCGATGAACCATAGCGCATAATGGTTCCGTCGCCGATGGTTAAATAAACTTCTTTTTCTAAACAAAGGTCAACAAACATGCCATGTCCCCTGGCCGAGACAATACGTTTACCGATCAACCTTCCGGGGTAATCCGCAGGATCGCCATAGTAAAAAGCAAACTTGTGGACACTGGTCGCATTGCGGACTTCTGACACTTTTTTGTCCTTCAGCAATTGGTTGGCTTGCAGTCCAATGGTAGTGGATTCGGGAATTTCCAACATGTTGATAATGTTTTTTCTACCGTGAGGCGTTCATTTCAATGATTCGCACGATTACCTCGACAGCCTTTTCCATGGATTTCACCGGAACGAACTCGTATCGGCTGTGGAAATTATGTCCGCCGGTGAACAGGTTAGGGCAGGGCAATCCCATGTACGAAAGTCTGGAACCGTCTGTGCCGCCCCTGATGGGTATTATTTTGGGCGTTATGCCGCAACTGGTAATGGCTTTTCGTGCCAGCTCAACAATATGAAATTCGGGTTCTATTTTTTCCTTCATATTGTAATACTGGTCAACCATGGTTAATTTAACCGTGCGTGCGCCGTATTTCAGGTTAAGGTGGTCGACTATTTTGATCAGCAGGTCTTTCTTTTTATCGAACAATTTGCGGTCGTGGTCGCGGATGATATAATTCAGTGTGGTGTTTTCAACAGCACCTGTCAAGTCGGTGAGGTGAAAAAAACCTTCGTAACCATCGGTATGTTCGGGTACGTCGTAAGCCGGTAACATGCTGTTGAGTTCCATGGCTATAAGCATGGCATTTTTCATTTTATTCTTGGCGCTTCCGGGGTGCACGTTCAGGCCCTGAATGGAAATTCTGGCTTTGGCCGCGTTGAAATTTTCATACTCTACTTCGCCCAGTGCCCCGCCATCGACGGTATAAGCAAAGCGGGCATTGAATTTTTTCACATCAAATTTATCAGCTCCGCGTCCGATTTCCTCATCGGGGGTGAAAGCAATTCTAACCGCGCCATGTTTGATTTCAGGGTGCTGCATCAGGTATTCCATAGCCGTGACAATTTCGGCAATGCCTGCCTTGTCGTCGGCTCCCAGCAACGTGGTTCCGTCGGTTACAATTAGTTTTTGGCCGATGTAATTATTTACGGCAGGAAATTCAACGGGCGACAGCACAACGTTTTCCTGACTGTTGAGCTTAATGGCTTTCCCGTTGTGCTCAATGACCTGTGGATTTACCTTGTCGGATTTATAATCGGGCGAAGTGTCCAGGTGCGCCAGGAAACCTATTACCGGTACTTCCTTATCGGTGTTGGCAGGCAGTGTGGCCATCAGGTAACCGTTTTCGTCAATATTGATATCCTGCAGTCCTGTTTCTTTCAATTCTTCAGCCAGCATGTTGGCCAGTTCAGTTTGCCCCGGTGTTGAGGGACAGGTTTTGGAGGCTTCATCCGAACGGGTATTCACTTTGGCGTACCTGATAAAGCGTTCAACAATTTTTTCCATAAAACAAAGCTTATTTGGTGTGTTAATTTACAAAAAAATTAAATGGTGGACTTATAGGGCAGTCTAAAAACTTTCTTTCCGTCATTGCGAGCCTGCCTGCCGGCCAGGCAGGCTCGCAATGACAATGGGAAAGACTTTTTGCACGGCCTTTTTTGTGAAATTCCGCCGGGGCCATTACCTTTATACCATGTTGTTCCTTACATCCGAAATAACCGATCCGTATTATAACCTGGCAACCGAGGAGTATCTGCTCAGGCAGCTTCACGACGATGTTTTTATGCTTTGGATAAGCCGTCCGGTTATTGTAGTAGGCAAGCATCAGAATGCCCTGGCCGAGATCAATTACCGTTTTGTCAGCGATAACCACATTGACGTGGCCCGGCGCTTAACCGGTGGCGGTGCGGTTTTTCACGACGAAGGCAATGTTAACTTTGCCTTTATCAGGGCAGGTGAACCCGGGCGACTGGTCGATTTCAACGCTTTTATTGAACCGGTGACAGCCTTTTTACAAACCCTGGGCGTTGAAGCCCTGCGCGGGCCCAAAAACGAGATACTGGTAAACGGACTGAAGATTTCAGGCAATGCTGAGCATGTTTATAAAAACAGGGTACTGCATCATGGAACCTTATTGTACCAATCCAACCTTGATCGCCTCCGCCAGTCGCTTAAACCTTCAGGCGGGCGATACATCGACAAGGCTGTGCAATCGAACCGCAGCAGCGTGACAAACCTAAC
>JAFGVG010000071.1 GCA_016938095.1 Bacteroidales bacterium | reverse complement strand
CGGAATTTGTTTCCTGAAAACGGTTATCATTATTCATCCGGCGGCTACCCGGCAGCTATCCCTTCACTCACCTACGAGGACTTCCTGGCTTTTCACAAGAAAAATTACCATCCCTGCAACAGCTACATCTTTTTGTATGGCGATGCGGATTTGGCCAAAGAACTTGAATTTATCGACAAGGAATATCTTTCAAAGTACGAAAAGGCTGAGCCTCCAGCCAAACCAAATCCTAACCCGGCATTTTCCGAAATTAAAGAATTACATTCGGTTTACCCTGTCATGGAAGGTATGCTTACCGATCACCAGACTTACCTGGTTATGAACTGGGTTATTGGTTCGGGGGCAGATCCCACGCTCACCATGGCGCTTGACATGCTGGCCGACGTACTGGTCAACCAGGAGTCGGCTCCGGTACGCAAAGCCATGCTCGAAGCCGGCATTGGTAAGGATATCTATGCCACCAATCAGGCCATGTTGCAAAATGTTTTTTCCATTGTGGTGCAAAATGCCAACGCTGCAGATAAGGACAAATTCAGGGCTGTGATTGACAGTACGCTCCGGCAGGTTTTTTCGGCTAAACTCGATAAAGAGATCCTGGAGGGTGCTATCAACCGTATGGAATTCAGGTTACGCGAAGGAAATGATGCACAGAAAGGTCTTACCTATAATATGCGCTCGCTGGCAGGTTGGATTTATACCGACAATCCTTTTGCCGCCCTTGAATATGAAAAGCCTTTGGCAACCCTGAAAACGGCACTGACCAGTACTTATCTCGAGGACCTGATGAAGAAAGAACTCGTTGATAACCGGTATGGGCTGGTTTTGATTCATGAACCAAAACCCGGACTGGAAAAAGAACTGACTGAGAAAACCAGGAATGACCTGGCAGCCATTAAAAAGAACCTGTCTCCGGCAGAAATGGACAGCATCATAGCCCGAACTACCGAACTCATTGCTCACCAGCAAAGAAAGGACAGTCCCGAAGCCATTGCCTCCATTCCCATGCTGAAACTTGCCGACATTAACAGCGAGGCTATGTGGTATGAACCAACTGAACAAAAAGTTGCAGATATTCCCCACCTTCATTTTGATGACTTTACCAACCGCATAGTCTATATGAATTACTGGTTCGACCTGCGGGTGTTGACCGAAGAACAGCTTCCGTATGCTTCATTGCTTACCCGATTGTTGGGGAAGATGGATGCCGGAAACTATACCTACGAACAACTCGATAAAGCGCTTAACATCAATACAGGTGGTTTTGGCACAAGCGTGGCTGCTTTTCTGCCCCAGCGCGATGACAACCAGTTGACCCCCCGCCTAAGGGTTACCCTGAAAACAACGGTTGAAAAACTCGACACGGCTTTCTCGCTGCTCGATGTAATTATCAACCATACAATGCTCGATAACAAGGACCGCCTGTACGAGCTGCTCCGCCGGCACCAGTCGCAACTCGAGTCAAACGTTAACCAAAACGGATTTGGTGTTGCCGTCAACAGGCTCGAATCGTATTATTCCCGTCGTGGCGTGTTTACCGAGAAAACCCGCGGGCTCGATTATTACTGGTTTGTGACAAATCTGACTAATGCCTTTAATGACAATCCCGGCAAGGTGATAGATGACCTTAAACAGGTATACGAGGCTTTGTTCTCGGCTGACAATATGATTGCCGGCATTACCTGCGAAGATGGCGATTTCAAAACCTATGCCGGTAAATTTGAGGCTTTCGCATCTTCCCTCGGCCATAAAGACATTGCACTGAAGACCTGGGAGCTAAAACCCGCAGCACTTAACGAAGGGATATTGTCGACTTCGAAAGTGCAATACGTGTTGCAGGGATACGACATGAACAAGCTGGATATCGGCTGGAATGGCAAATGGTATGTACTAAACCAGGTAGTCTCTACCGACTGGCTGCAGAACCAGGTGAGGGTTATTGGTGGTGCCTATGGCGGCTTTGCAACCTTCAGCTACACTGGTTCGTGCTATTTTGCTTCGTATCGCGATCCCAATCTATCAGAGACCCTTAATAATTTCAAGGGAACAGTGGCATACCTGAAAGATTTCAAGGCTGATTCCACCACCATGACGCGCTACATTATCGGCACTATTGCCAATCTCGACAATCCGTTAACACCATCGGAAAAGGGTGAAACAGCTTTCCGAAGGTATTTTGAAAAGACTACCAGGGAGGATATTCAGCGCGAACGAGACGAAGTGTTGGCTACATCAGACGCTGATATCAGAAGTATGAGCGATGAAATTGACAAAATTCTTGAGCAGCAGGTCGTATGCGTCTATGGTAATGAACAGAAGATAAACGCAAACAAAACCCTGTTCAAAGAGCTGGTGAAGCTGCAGTAATGATTGTGGTAAGCAGCAGAATTGCCGGTCTGATACTGCCCCGGCGATACAGCGCCATGTGCATCTGGCCGTTTGTATTGGTCCGGAAAGGAATTCATGCTCAGGAAAAAACGACATTGCTTAATCACGAACGTATACATGCCCGCCAGCAGCTTGAAATGCTGCTGGTGGGTTTTTTTCTGTGGTACGGTGTGGAGTACCTCGTCAGGCTGTTGTGCCTGCGCCAACACGGTATAGCCTACCATTCCATCTCGTTTGAAAAGGAAGCTTTTGCAAATGATCAAAACATGGAATACCTGAAGAAAAGAAAGCCCTTTTCGTGGATGGCTTACTTGTGATCCAGCGTGTTATGGAGCCTGCCGGGATCGATATGGCTGCACCTGAAATGCCCGAGAGGACACTTATTATGGCCATGAATGCCACACGGACGACAGTCGAGCTTTTCTTCGGTTTCTAAGATATACGATTGCGACGACAGCGGACCGAATCCGAAAGCCGGAACGGTTGAGCAAAAAACTGCTGTCACCGGAGCGTCCATGGAGGATGCCAGGTGTAATGGCGCTGAATCGTTAACATAATTCATGACGGCATTTTTCATCAATGCTGCTGATTCGAGAAAAGTCAGCTGCCCGGCCAGTGTTTCAATGTTAGGTCGTGTAGCACCCGATTTTATCTGTTCGCACGCCTCCCGGTCGGCTTTACCCCCCAGCAGAAATACCCTGATAGCCGAATCTGTCAGGTTAATCAGTTGAACCCATCTGTCCGCCGGGTATTGTTTGGTAAACCAAACCGAGGTGGGCGAAATAGTTATATAGGGTAATGTTTGTGCGGTTTTTAAAAAATCCTTTTCAGCAGGATATAGCCTGGGTAAATAACGACGGGGGCTTTTAATCAGGTGTTTCAGCAGCGAAAGGTTCCGGTCGATCTCATGAAGCCTGACATCTTGGTTGTCAATCAGGTGAGGAACTTTTACCGAGAAGAAACAGGACAGGGGGTTCTTGTCAAAACCAACGGTCTGAACGGCCCCCGATAGGATAGTCGTCAGGCCGGTGGCCCAAAAACGCTGAAGGTTAATGACGGCATCGTATTTTTTCTTCCTTATACTGCGGATGATGCGGTATAAATCAGCATATTTCTGCTTTTTTTTATCCCAGATGATCACTTCGGATAGGAAAGGATGTCCCTGTAACAGTCCTTCGTTGCCCTTGCGCAGTAAGAAATCAATGCCTGCACCCGGATACTCCTTGTGTAAGGCTTCAACAACGGGCGTGGCAAGAATAACGTCGCCAATAAAAGCTGTCTGAATGATTAGAAAACGGTTCATGCATCAGGAACATTTGCCGGTGCAAATTTAGTGTTCCTATTCACAAAATGGCTTTTACACCTTTCAAATTACGGAAAAGTTTATACTCTTTTAATAATCAAATGTTTGTACATGTTCTCTACGTCCGCTGGCCACTGTCCGTCCCAGCTCACTTCGATACCAAACAAATCCATGGGCCTGTAATTTTCAGCCACTATCTGAATAAAATACCTGAATGTTTCGTGGTGTTGAAGGTTACCCCTGAAACTGTTCAGAATGGGGGTTACAGTGGGTTTAAATGTTTTTGAGGAATCAATGACATAACCAAAGTCGGCTATACGTTCTGTAACAATATCCACCCCTTCGGGTGAAGTCTCTGAAGGCGACCAGATGTAGCGCGGCGGAACCGAAAAGGGAAGATCTTTGTAACTTCCGTCACTCTGCAATTGCTGTATTTTACGCAGGAATATCCGGCAATTCTTTACAATTACCTTTTTAAGGTTGATTACACGCAGGTGATAGTAAATTACGCGATGGCCATTGTCCAGAATGGTAAGTTCACCATTGCGGTCGAGTATTTCCAAACTTAACCGGGCCGGAAAAAGACACTGCCGGATGGCACTGCCAAAAAGCGCCACCATTACAATGGTAATCAGGCCGATAGCAATGACAGCATGAACGATTAAGCTCCATATTTCGTATTCCGACATGATGCACAAGTGGTTTTAGTTTTTGTCCGGTTTGCTCAACAGATAAAGGCACAACATTATTTACGGTAATTGTGCAAAACAGTTACGTAATTTATAAGCATTCAGGATTAACGCAGCTGTGCATTTCACGGTTCCGGAAGAATCTGATGATGTTCTCGGCCGCCAGGTTGGCCATGGCGTTGCGTGCTTCGGAGGTTGCCGAGCCAATATGCGGCAGAACCGCTACATGCTCCATTTGCAGCAACGGATTTTCGGGTAACATAGGTTCGGGATTGGTAACATCGAGTCCTGCCCCCCAAATAACGCCCCGTTCCAGTGCTTCAATCAGATCAGTTTCGTTGTGCACCCCGCCACGTGCAGTGTTGATGAACAGCGCGGTGTGTTTCATTTTACCAAAAGAAGCTTTGTTGAATATACCACGGGTGTCCCGGGTCAATGCACAATGCACCGATAATACATCACTCTCGGCGAGCAGGGTGTCAAAATCAACATACCTTGCATTTAATTCCTTTTCTGCTGATTCGTTTCTGTTCCTGTTGTGATAAATAACAGACATGTTGTAGGCACCCCTGCAGCGCCTGGCCATGGCTGTCCCTATACGACCCATACCCAGAATACCCAGGGTTTTGTTTTTTAGCTCCATACCCAGATGGGCTTTAGGACGGAAATAACCCCATTGGCCGGCGATGATTTGCTTGTGCATGAAAAACATATTTCGTGAAGCGTTTATCATCAGACCAAAAGCGACATCGGCAGTGGCTTCGGTAAGGACGTCGGGTGTGTAGCCAACAGGGATACCTTTAAGGGTAGCCGTTGCCACGTCAATATTGTCGTATCCCACGGCAAACTGCGAAATTACTTCCAAACGGGGGCAGGCATCCATAAATGCTTTGTCAATGGTGTCGGTGAGCGTGCATAAAATAGCATCGTGGTCCTGTGTCATTTGAATAAGTTCTTCTTTTAGCATGGGCCGGTCTTCCTGCCATTGCGTGACAGCAAAGCCTGCGTTGGATAGCATTTCAGCCGCCCTTTCGGGAAAAATACGGGTAAGCAGTACACGTTTCATCATATTGTTGACGGGTAATGTTCAGACTATCGGATTGTTGATTTTTCCATATGATTTTAGGTGAAGCAGTTTATGTCAAATGTGCATTTGCTGAAATTAGCTCCTTCGAAACAGCTTTTTCAAGGTGCTTGAAAAACCCCTGTCTGCCTTGGTCTTTATTTGAGAATAGGCTTTTTTCATCTGTTTATTTTTTATTTTTCATGAACGTTTCATTCTACATTCTTCATTTTGAGATACAGTCCAAAACCGATAAGGCACAATCCGATAATAAGAAATG
>JAFGVG010000435.1 GCA_016938095.1 Bacteroidales bacterium | reverse complement strand
GAATTGTCTTCTTTTGAAGAAGTGGGAGCATGTGGAACCGCAGCTGTTATTACGCCTATCCGGAAAATTGTGGACCCCGATACCAACGCCATTTACGAATACTGCCGTGACGGTAAACCCGGTCCCGTTTCCACACGCCTTTACCAAAAGCTGGTAGCCATTCAGCAGGGCGATGAACCCGACCACCACGGCTGGGTAGAAAAACTGGATTGATTCCGGTCCATTGCAAGGCCTTACCTGCCTCAAAAATGCTGAAGTTCTTCCGGCAACCCTTTTTAACCTCCGTTCATTGCGTTAAAAATGTTATATTTGACCGTTTTTTATAGCCATGCAGGGAAAAGACCATACCATTCAGCGAAAACTCACCACATCGTATCTTACATCGGTGGTAAGCATTACCCTGGTGTTGTTTCTGCTGGGCATTGCGGGAATTTTGATGCTCAATGCCCGGAAACTATCGAATTATGTAAAAGAGAACATTGGCATATCGGTTTACCTGAATGACGAGGCGCGTGAGGTGGATATCTTTACGCTGCAAAAAATGCTTGACGCCAAAAAAAGCGTAAAAGAAACCCGCTATATAACCCGCGAAAAAGCCGCTGAAGAATACCAACGCGAATTGGGTGAAGATTTTGTTGACTTTCTGGGATATAATCCGTTACCTTCGTCCATTGACGTAAAGCTTCATGCCCCTTATGCCAATCCCGACAGTTTTGCCGTGCTTGAAAAGGAATTCAGGTCGTATCCCCTGGTGGCCGATGTAGCCTATCAGAAGGACCTGGTTTATGCTATCAACCTGAACATACGTAAGATCAGCATTGCCATTCTTGCTTTCAGCATACTGCTTTTTATCATTGCTGTAACGCTTATCAACAATACCATCAGACTTACTGTTTATGCAAAACGTTTTATTATACGTACCATGCAGCTGGTGGGAGCACATCATTACCTTATCAGGAGACCCTTTTTGATAAAAGGTCTTACACAGGGCCTGCTGGCAGCTTTCTTTGCCATTCTACTGCTGATTGCCACCCTTTATATTGCCGAAAAACAACTCGAAGGGCTGTTCAGTTTCCGGGATCTCAACATTCTTTCCGTGGTGTTCGCTTTTATGCTGGTGACCGGTTTGCTGATTGCCTGGTTTTCGACTTTATTTTCGGTGAATAAGTATTTGAAAATGAAAACAGATAACTTATATACTTAAATATTATCTTTATGGCTAAGAAACCCGAAGCAAAAGAAAACAATCCTGGTTTTGCCATTCCCAAAGAAAACTACCGGTACCTGGTCATTGGACTTGTCATTATAGTGCTGGGTTTTATTTTGATGATCGGCGGAAAATCTCCTGACCCTAACCAGTTCAACGCAGATGAAATTTTCAGTTTCCGCAGGATAACCCTTGCCCCGATTGTAGTATTAATCGGGTTTGCTTTTGAAATATGGGCCATCATGAGAAAACCTGCTGACACGCCCAGGGACTGAACATGACATTAACTGCCCCGGAAAATTTTTCTAACCAGCATAGCATCCTTGTTGAAGCTTTTACAGCCGGTAAGGTTCTGCTATTCAACAAGCCGCTTTACTGGACTTCCTTTGACCTGGTCAACAAGGTAAAAATAATCCTCAGGCAGCAATTGCAATTAAGAAAAATTAAGGTTGGCCATGCCGGAACACTTGATCCGCTGGCGACCGGATTAATGATCGTTTGCACCGGAAAAGAAACCAGGAAGATCGAATTGTACCAGTCGCAACCGAAAGAATATATTGCCAGGCTCACCCTGGGGGCCACCACCCCCTCGTTCGATCTCGAAACGGCCGTTGACCAAACCTATCCGTTTGAGCATATTGATCGTCAGTTAGTTGAAAAATCACTGGGTGCCTTTCTTGGCGATCAACTGCAACAACCCCCTGATTTTTCTGCCCGCATGGTCAACGGAACCCGGGCCTATGAGCTTGCGCGTAAAGGCAAAACCGTGGATCTCAGCCCCAAACCCATAACGATTTATGACATGGCTTTGTTGAAATTTGAACTTCCTGTCATTGAAATTTCCGTACGCTGTAGCAAAGGAACCTATATCAGGGCTCTTGCCCGCGATATTGGGAAGCAACTCGGTTCAGGAGCATACTTGTCAGGTCTTGTGCGGACTGCCATTGGTAATTTTTTGCTGAAGGATGCAATTAATATTGACGAATTTGAAAATAATTTTGTTTTTTTGTAACCTTTTTTTCTCCATTTCGTTTATGAAAAGTTTATAATGCATGATTTACACCATATAAAAGCCCATGAAACTTTCACAATACAAGTACAATTTACCGGATGAGCTGATTGCCAAATATCCGGCAGACAAACGCGATGAGTCAAAATTAATGATTGTTGACCGTTCAACGGGAAAAATTGAACACCGTATTTTTCGGGAAATAATTGATTGTTTTGAAGAAGGAGATGTACTTGTAGTGAATAACACCAAGGTATTTCCGGCCAGGCTCTATGGCAACAAGGAAAAAACCGGTGCTGAGATCGAGGTTTTTCTGCTCAGGGAGCTCAACCGTGAGCAACGCTTATGGGACGTACTGGTTGATCCCGCACGCAAAATCAGAATCGGCAACAAACTGTATTTTGGCGATGATAACGAAACGTTAGTTGCCGAAGTTATTGATAACACCACTTCAAGAGGTCGTACACTCAGATTTCTTTTTGATGGTGATTATGACGAGTTTAAGAAAACCCTCTTTAAACTGGGAGAAACACCCCTACCGAAATTCATCAAACGTGCCGTTCAACCCGAGGATCGTGACCGCTACCAAACCATTTTTGCCAAGCACGAAGGTGCTGTGGCAGCGCCTACAGCCGGCCTGCACTTCAGTCGGGAATTACTCAAACGCCT
>JAFGVG010000434.1 GCA_016938095.1 Bacteroidales bacterium | reverse complement strand
TCGGCCAGTGCAAAATTCAACCTTGTTTTCTGGAAAGGCATTGTGCTGAACACCGATGTGGTGGGCCAGTATAACACAGGCACGGCGCTGGCTGACGAATACAGTGAAAAATATTTTGTATGGAATGCAAGTCTGGGCAAGAAATTCCTGAAATACCAGGCTGCAGAATTAAGGATTGGCGCCTACGACATACTCGATCAGAACCGGAGCATTTCACGTTCGGTATCGGCAACGGAAATTGTCGACACCCGCACCAACGCCTACAGGCGTTACTTCCTGGTATTGTTTACCTATAACCTCAGGGCAAACCGCGGCCAGGCGCAGCAGGAGAAACCACAGCAGGAAAACCGCTTCCCCGGCGGACCTCCTCCGGGTGTTTTCAGACCAGGCGGAGGCCCTCCGGGCGGTCATCGCGGCTATTAAAATGACTTTTTACATAGCCCCGGAAACATTTTTAAATATTTTCCAAAGCCTCCTGGACAGCCTTTAATACCGGATCCGCCGATATTACATTGCCTACGGCACCTTTCATCCATTCCTGTGGGGTAAGCCTTCCCTGCCTGTAAATGCGCTCAACTTCGGGGGCAAAATTCTTACCTGCAAGAAAACCTGCCAGCTGAAACTCAATGATATGTCCGTAGGCATAATTCGGCAGGTAAAGTGGTGCATTGATCATGTGTGAATAAATGGCCAGAACGGGCTGGTCGTTTATGCCAAAAACCGGGGCATAGTATTTATTCCACACCTCTTTGGCAATTCGATTAACAGCATCTTTCAACGCCTCGGGGGTTGCTGACGGATTCTCGTAAAGCCATTTCCACACACCAATATCAACCAGCGACACGCCCATAATCTCGTAGAGCGACCAGCACACATCGAGGTTATTGTAATGATCCTGTAAATTCCCGTTTTCCTGCATTCCCAGCAGCTTCAGGTCGTTCTTCTGGAACATAAAAGCCATTGCTTCGGTAAAGGCAGTATTGGGAACACCGTGCAACATATAATAATCAACATCGTGCAGGGTAATGGTTTGCTCCACGTTGTGCCCGAATTCGTGTACAGCAATATTATATCCCTTGTAGTCCATGCCATTGCTGAAAATACGGGTGCGTAAAAGCGATAACTGATCACGCGATTCTGCTCCCCAGGCATGACCCGATCCGCGTGCCGGATCGACCTGAATGCGGGCTGCAATTTCATGCGCCCTTTCGGAGGTGAACCCGAGTTTTATCAGCATTTGTGGAAGGTTGCGTTGCACCGCGTCACGATCGGGATATCTGGAACGGGTTATCCCATCGAGTTTTTCTGCCGGGATGGAAGTACGTGTTTTGAAACCGTCGTACCATATATCAAATGGCTCAAGATCACGTCCCAGACGCTTTTTGATCAGTCCGGCCACCTGTTTTACTTCGGGCGATGACAGGTAGGCGTTGAAAAGGGCTTCAACATCGGCGAGCGGTATTTCCATTCCGGTTTCGAAGGACCTTTTAATAAAGGTATTTAACACCGGGTAGTACAGGTCGACTTTTTGATGGGCATGAAAAAAGTTGAGCAATACTTCATAACGGGTTGATGGTTCAGGCAAGGCTTCTTTTTCGGCACCCTGGTCATATAACTTATTCTGGTAAGGATTCCAGGTAAATTCATTGTTGTTGATAACCTGCTGGGGGATTTCCTGCGATACAACCCGCTTCATCACTTCATAAAGCATTTGTTGTTTTTCGAAGCCGTCGGCAGCACCGTAGTTCGATTTAATTTCGTCGCGTATATTCCAATGGCTGAGCAACTTCATATCCACAGGAAAGAGCTGCTGTCCCTTGTCGTTTACCAGCTTGCCGGCAAAAATATTGTACGCTGCAATATAGAGTTCCGACCGGGTATTGGCATTGATAACCTGCTGCATGACGTCAGAAGGCACCCGCGAATCGAATAAATCGCCCAGTCGGGCATACGCCCAGTCTTTTCGGCCCCATTCCCCGGCAAGCGCAGTTTTTTCAGCGAGTGAATAATAGGGAAAGTTTAGCAATATGTTAAATGCCAGTTTGTTGCTGAAAAAATCGTCGGTAAAATGTGCCGCCGGACTGTACGATCCGAATATCTCATCTACCGCTAGCATTTGGCCACTCTCAACATGGATTGGACGTTGAAGCCCCACTGTAATGGCGTTGAAACTGCCCCGGATAACTTCCATGTTTTCGGATATGCGCTTAAACAGTTCGTAGCGTTTAGCGGAGTTACCTGCAAACTGCCCGGTGCAGAAATCCACAAAAGCCTGCTGGTCGCCATCAGCAGCCTGCCATAGCGAAGCCACACCGTTGACACCTCTTTCGATCTGCTCTTGCTGTGCTTCACCGTACTTTTTGATGAGCGAGTCAATGGCCTGCTGTTTTGAACTTTCCATAATAAAAGCGTTGGGATTACCCTGGTTTTTGGTGGATGTACTGCACTGAACAAACAATGCGGATGACAGCAGCAGTAAAATTATATTTTTCATATTCACGACTATTATAGGACAAATCAGACAAGGTGGTTATTATTTGGAGCTGGCGTTGAAAATATTCAGCTCTGCTGGTTTTGCCATCCATTCGTTAGTTTTGGGTCCCCATGTCACAAAATAGGGCATGGCAAAATGAGCGTCAATGGCTGCCTGATCCTTCCATTCTTCCACAAAAATGAACTGCGTGCTGTCGTATGCGTGCCGGAATAACTGGTAACTGATGCATCCGGGTTCCATATTGGAACTGTCAACCATGGCTTTGGCAGCGGTAACAAAATCAGCAACATGGTCGGGTTTTACAAACACCCGGGCATGTATTATCATATGTTCCTGAAGGGTGTCGGTGGCAGCACCTGTGTCACTTGCGCCGTCCTTGTTTTTTTGAACATCACAGGCCGCAAAAAGCAGGATAAAAAAGGCAACGGACAACATCATACGTGTTTTCATACCTATTATAATTATGGGTTAGCATTTTTACAATGGAAAATAGCGCAGACAGCGGCCACAGCCGAGGCTACATTAAGCGATTCGACATGTTTGCGGCTTGAATCTCCGGTCGGGATAGTAAGCCGCTGATTTATGAACGAAAGGTATTCGTGCGCAATGCCGCGTGATTCGTTACCAAAAACAATCATGCCCTTTTTGGGGGGTAAAACACTGTTTACAGGTGTTCCTTCCATAAAGGTGCCATATATGGTAAAGTCAGTTTCAGCGCTGAACTGCCTGAATACATCGCCCAGGTTGCCATAGTGAAGGTTCACGTTAAGAATAGCGCCCATGGATGCCTGTATGACTTTCGGATTATACATATCGGCACAACCCTCGGAGCAGAACAAGTTGCGAATGCCAAACCAGTCGGCAGTGCGGACAATGGTTCCGAGATTCCCGGGATCCTGAATATTGTCGAGCGCAATGGAAAGCGAATCAGCAATTTCGTGCCGGTTATATTGCGGCGGGTTAATATTCAGCAGCGCTATGGCAGGCGGAGGAGTTTCGAGCGTGGTTATACGTAACATGTCGGTTTCAGTGGCCTCCAGGACTACTATTGCACGTTTGGTGAACAAATCCACATGCTTGTCGAGCCATGGCCGCGTAGCAATAACCTGACTGATAACCACATGCGGGTCAAGCAAAACGTCTCTCACTATTTTATCCCCTTCCATGAGAAACTGCTGATGCATCACCCTGAATTTTTTATATCTAAGCGATGTCAGGTATTTTATTTTGTTCCTGCCGAGCACTTTATGGGTAATAAAATTATCTTTGCGAAGATAGTAATTTTACGACTGCAAGCGGTATTGCTTGCATTTCTATATCATACACCATTGAACTCTTTCCGAAATATGGCCTGGCGATGGTTTCAGGGTATCCTTATCCTGACTTCCCTGCAGTTCTTTTCATGTTCGCCTGCCCGTTATGTTCCCGACGATAAGTATTTGCTTAGCAGAAACCGTGTAAAAACTGAACAGAAAAGCATTCCCGAAAGTCAACTGAAAAGTTACCTCTTGCAGAAACCCAACAAACGGGTACTTGGAACACGGTTTTTCCTTTTTTTGCATAATCTTTCGAACCTCGAAAAAGAAAAGTGGCCGCATGGCTGGTTGCGTAAAATAGGAGAAGAGCCTGTAATTTACGATGAGGCTCTTACCCGCAACAGTACGGCGCAGCTGAAACAATTTCTGGAAAATAAGGGATATTACAACAACGAAGTTACCGACACCACCACCTATAAACGCTTGAATGCCAGGGTAAAATACAGTGTTGCCCTAAACAGGCCTTACAGGGTAAGAAAAATAAGGTACACCTGTGAAGATACTGCCATACTATCACGTATATTGGCCGACACGCTTAACTCGCTCGTTCGGACAGGAATACGTTTCGACAAGGATCAGCTTCAGCAGGAGCGTATAAGAATTGAAGCCCTGCTGAAGGAACAGGGATTTTTTAATTTTTCCAAGGAATACATTTTTTACAATGCTGTAACCTACCCCGAGCATTATGCCGTTGATCTGGTCATGAGTATTAAGGAGTATATCGAGGGTGATCCCGATCCGCGAACCAAATTGCGTTTTCATCCGCGCTATAAAATCAGCAAGGTATTTATACATCCCGACTTCACTGACCAGACCGCCATTACATTGGCCAATGCCGGGAAGCAGATAAAAGATACGGTGGAATACGAGGGACTTTTTTTCCTGACTCCGGCTAAGCCCGCCATAAGGCCCGGAATCCTGGCCAGCAACAACAATATTGTACCCGGGGATTACTACCGCCTGAGCGATGTGAACCGTACCTACCGTAACCTGTCTGAACTCGGCATTATCCGTTACACCAACATAGCTTTCAGGGAAAAGGATACATTGCCCGTTTTTGGCACCGACAGGTACCTCGATTGCACCATTGAACTTACACAAAAAAAGCTGCAGTCGTTTCAGACCGAGCTTGCGGGGACCAATTCATCGGGTGACCTGGGCATAAGGGGTAACCTGTTGTTCCAGCACCTGAACCTTTTCAGGGGTGCACAGGTGTTCAATTTCAAGCTCACAGGGGCT
>JAFGVG010000433.1 GCA_016938095.1 Bacteroidales bacterium | reverse complement strand
TGAGCAAATAAGGCAGGCAATGTTCTTCATGACTGTAATTTTTATGTTGGTTTAGATCATCCGCTCCAATCAAATAGCCATGATATTATAGAAAGTTACAAAATAAAACAGGTGAAAGCAATAGGCGTACTACAGATAAGACAAAGGGGAACGGATATTTACTTATAACTTATCAATACCCGGAAATAGCAGTATTACCAGCCATTCATTGCCCTTAAATGGCAAACATTTGCTCTTGACTGCTCACTTCCTTTACCCTGTTGATATTATAAAGTTGATTTATTGGCATTCTGTAATAATTTTCTTAATTTAAGGCGACAAAAAAGGCCTGCTGTGCATTTCATCAATGCTTACCATGTATGAAAAAGATCAGCTTTCTTTCCCTGATATTGCTATGGCTCACAATAGGCTGCCTGCGTACCCAACCGCTTAGATCACAGGATGAAGCTATTGATTTTATTAAAATCGATGAACTGGAAGCCTTCAATAACACTTCAATTGTTTGTATTTTCCAGGACAGGGAGGGCTTTATGTGGTTCGGCACATACGGCGGCTTATACCGTTACGATGGCAAAAACTACAGGGAATTCCAGCCTGTTCGGGATAATCCAAAAAGCCTGATTAACGGCCATATCCGGTCGATCTGCCAGGATACAGCCGGGAATATCTTCATCGGCACCATTGGCGGACTCTGCGTTTTTAATCCGCTGACGGAGGAATTTCATCGTTTTGAACACAACCCTGCCGATAGCAACAGCCTGGCCAATAACACTGTTTACAAGGTTTTCACTGACCAGTCGGGCACCATCTGGGCAGGCACCTGGGGCGGCGGGCTCGACCGGATTGAGAAAATAGCCACCCCGGAAAACGAAGCTTATGGTTTACGGTTAAGGTTTATACATCATGTTCACAGCAATAGTGATCCCCAAAGTATTTGCTCAAATAACATTGCCGATATTGCCGGAACGCCTGATGGCCGGATTTGGTTAGGCACACAGGATGGCTTAAGCTGTTATCATCCGGCTTCCAATACCTTCATCAACTATTTTCATGACCCGAAAGACCCGTACAGTATCAGTAACAATAACGTCAGTTCGCTTTGTATTGACCAAAACGGACAGATATGGGCCGGTACCTGGGAATTCGGGCTGAACATTTTTGACCCCCGGGAGAATAAAGCCTTCCGGTTTGTACACAACCCTGATAATAAAAACTCCCTGAGTCATAACATTATCATGCGGCTTTACTGCGATAAATCGGGTACTATTTGGGTGGGCACCTGGGGTGGCGGTTTGGACAGAGTTACCTTGTCCGGTAAAAACACCGGTAGCGGGGCAGCCAACAACACAAAAAGCAAATGGGTTTTCACACATTTCAAGCAGCAGAAAAGCAATCCTTTCAGTATATCGGGTAATTCCATCTATTCGATCCTGCAGGACAACACGGGCACTTATTGGATTGGAACCGACTGGAACGGTCTGAATAAATTCACCATGCTGAAAAGTCCTTTCAGGCAAATCAAATCGATACCGGGCCAACAAAACAGCCTGGCTGATAATGTGGTTTTTTCCATGCTCATCGACCGTGACGGTATGCTATGGATAGGTACACAAAACGGGCTTAACATTTTTAACAGAGAAACTGGTGAATATAAGCTATACCAGCACAACCCGGCAGACAAGCATTCGTTAAGCCATAACGAAGTCAGGTCTATTATTGAAGATCATAAGGGCAATATATGGATTGGTACCATCCAGGGATTGAACAGGTTCGATCCGGCAAAAAAACGTTTTGAACGTTTTCTGATCAGCCACGAACGACCCAGTCTCACTCACATCATTGAAGTTTTTGAAGACAGCGAAGGCTATCTATGGCTGGGAACCTATGAACAGGGGCTTCTCCGGTTCGACCCAGGAACTGGATTATTTACCCAGTACAAACATGAAAATGGCGACCCGGCCAGCCTGAGTAGCGATATTGTCTGGGCCATAGCCGAAGACCCGCATCAAAATCTCTGGATAGGAACCGAAAACGGCGGATTATGTACTTTTAACCGTACCGGTAAAACTTTTACCACATACCGGCACAATACCCGTGATTCGGCTTCTGTAGGCTATAACACCATTTATTCCATTGCCAGTGACAGTTCCGGCAATCTTTGGATGGGAACGCCAGCCGGATTAAGCACATTGCTAGCAGATAAGGCTGGCAAGGCTACTTTCCGGAACTACCGGCTTGGCGTTATGGTAAGCGGTATCACCAAGGGCCTGCAGAATATTTTTTGGCTGCTAACCGACGAAGGACTGGGCCGGTTCAACCCCGAAACTGATAAAGCGGCTGCCTATTTCAGAATTGGCTCAGGCGGACTTAACCAGCGCTTTTCTATCAATGCCATCCAATACGACACGGTATCAGATGAAGTATATGCAGGTGGACTTGACGGATACTATGTTTTTGATCCGCATAACGCAGGGGAAATGTCGGTTCCCCCGGTAACCCGTATCGTAAACCTGAGAATATTCAACCAGAACGTTCGCACCGGTGAAAAGGTAAATGGCCGTGTTATACTGCCACAATCCATCACCACGTTAAACAAGCTGACATTCTCTCACCGCGAATATGTAATCAGTCTCGAATATGCTGCGCTACATTACCAGCGACCCGAACACAACCAATATGCTTACAAGCTTGAAAGCTTTGATAAAGATTGGAATTATGTTGGAAATCAGCAATTTGCCACCTATACCAATTTACCTCCCGGCAATTATCGTTTCATGGTTAAGGCAGCCAATCCAAGCGGCGTTTGGAATGACCAGCCCACCACCATTACCCTGGTTATCAGACCCGCCTGGTGGGATACTGTTTTGTTCAAGCTCCTGATTGTTTTCTTATTCATTGCCGCCATTGTATCCTTTTTTCTGATTCGGCTTAAGCTGATGAAAGAAAGACAAAATATGCTGGAGCAGATGGTGGCAATCAGGACAACGGAGTTATCAGGAGCAAATCAGTTGCTGACTGAGAAACAGGGGGAAATCACCCTTCAGAACGAGGAATTGCTGAAACACCGAAATGAATTGGAATCACTGGTTGCTGAAAGAACCAAAGAGCTTACCATTGCCAAGAACAAGGCAGAGGAATCTGATCGGTTGAAATCGGCTTTCCTTGCCAATATGTCGCATGAGATACGGACACCCATGAATGCCATTGTTGGCTTCTCAGGCCTGTTGGAAGATGACAACCTTACTGCCGAAGAAAAAGGGGCTTATGTACGAACCATTCAGCATAACAGTGATACTTTGCTGACCCTGATTAACGATATTCTGGATATTTCCATCATCGAAGCCAACCAGCTGGTTCTTTACAACAGTGAGTTCTGCGTTGATGAGTTGCTGATTGAGCTCAAAAACTTCTATAACCTTAATAACGAAAAAGGACTGACAATTGATTTTATTAACGAAAGCAACAGGCTGAATGCCTTTCTTTACAACGATCCTATCAGGGTACGGCAAGTAATGATGAACCTGTTAACCAATGCTTATAAATTTACCGAGAAAGGTTCTGTTTTATTTGGTTATACACTTGACCCGCCAGCAGGAACCATACGGTTCTTTGTCAGCGATACCGGAGTCGGAATCCCCGAAAACGACCGTAAGAAAATATTCGAAGATTTTTATAAGATTGAGCAAAAGGGCAAAAGATTTCATCAGGGCACAGGCATTGGACTTTCGATCTGCAAAAAACTGGTCGGCCTCATGGGCGGATCAATTGGGGTTGATTCGGTACCGGGCCAGGGATCTACTTTTTATTTTACCCTGCCTTACACAGAAGATCAACCCGATGCACCAACAGAAAACTTCTATTCATCGATGCCTCCGGACCTTAATAATATAACCATAGTTGTTGCCGAAGATGAGGACGACAATTATCGGCTGATGGAGAAATTACTTACAAAAAGAGGAGCCGTCATCTTTTGGGCCAGAAATGGCAGGGAAGCAGTGAATTATATCAGGGAAAACGGAAGTAAGAACCATTGCCTGATTTTAATGGATATAAAAATGCCGGTGATGAATGGTATGGAAGCCTGTGCACTAATAAAACAGATGAATCCGGAAATACCGGTCATTGCTGTTACAGCTTTTGCACAGGAATCCGATAAAGTGAAAATATTGCAAAACAATTTTGACGGTTTTATCAGCAAGCCGCTCAAAAGCGAAGCGCTTTGGGCTTCCATATCAACCTCCATTGCCCGCTATTATTCTTAGTTGTTACGGATTTTCTATAATAAAACCCATCTTTTCGGGATGATCACGGACCATCACATTACTGTCAAATCTGAACAGGTAAATCCAGACAAACAGATCGCCGAAACCTCCTGCCGAAAGCAGCAGGCCAAAGGTTGTAATCCATTGCACACCGGTGATCATGCCAAACAGCAACGGAATTAAGCCAAGTATTATAAAAGGTGCAATGCCGGCCCTTCGGTAGTGTTTCACCTTTATGGCATCAGCGCAGTGGCAGTAGGGCGAACCCATGGTTTTGCTGAAGCCGAAAGAAACGGAACTAAATCCCCGGGGAGCATACAGCGCGAACACCAGTCCGTGTATCCCCTCGTGTACCACAATGGCCAGCAATACCGAGGTTAGTTTAACCCACATGGGAACATCAAGCTGCAACAGCCTTTCCCGCCCATCCCAGATTGCATTGAATAAATATCTTCCCCCAATAAAGAAAACCACAATAGCAGCCATAAGCCCCCACATAATCGCCGGGCTTTCGAAAGTGATTTCCCGACGATCTTCATTGTTGTCGTATTGCTCATTTCCGGCGGAAGTCATGCTTCAGGGATTATTGTATCTCTTTGTTTTAGTTAAAACAATGATATGTATGCTGCAATGATAGGCAAAAATTCAACAAAAATTTGCAGGTAAAAAATTGCTTAAATAATCCAGTCGACCCATGAACCCTGGATTGTTTTTGAAACCAATAGAAACCGTCTGTCACCAATGGACTAAAACACTAACTCATTTAATGCTTCAAACGAGCTATTCCTTTTATCAAACCCAAGCGCCGGTTGTTCTTATCCTCGCAGGGGTGTGTGCAAATTTCCACCAGTTGGTCAAGACGTGGTTCAATTA
>JAFGVG010000070.1 GCA_016938095.1 Bacteroidales bacterium | reverse complement strand
GAAATAGCAGCTTATATCGATTCCACTATTTATAACATGCAGCACGAACGTGCCATCCAGGCCTTTAGAATTGTGGAAAAGGAATATATGCATGCATCAGACGAGGTGAAGGCGATCAGTGAAGCCCTGCAGAAAACCGACCGGAACCAGGTGACCTACAGTGAATTGTCGCAGAAACTTGAATCGGAAATTATTCGTCTGGGACAACTCAAGGAAAAGTATGTTTCTTCCAAAGTGAATGTGGAACAACGATTGCCACAGATTTTTATTGTTGACAAAGCAGTAAAAGCTGAGCGTAAAGCCGTTCCAAAGCGTTCCATCATTGTAATAGTTACCACATTTTCAGCGTTTTTGTTGTCATTGCTTGGATTGCTGATAGCTGACCAGCTCAAATCGGAAAGATAGGTATGGAGTTGTTGCAACAACTTAAAAAACACAGCCCTGTTGTTGCCCTGGTATTCATATACCTGGTAGCCGACATGGTTTTGACCTACAAAGAAATCTATGTTTTTAACCTGTTGCCGCTGGTATTGCTGGTAATATACCTGGCCATTGCCCGAATGGACCTGGCCTATTTTCTGGTAGTTGCATGTACGCCTTTGTCCATTCAGCTGTTGGAATATTTTCCTTCAACACCCCTGGATTTTGCCATCCCCACCGAACCGCTCCTGTTCGGAATGATGTTGCTGTTACTTTATCGTTCGGTGCAACTCGGCTGGTTCAACCGGAGTATTCTAAACCATCCGGTGACTTATGCCGTGTTTTTCAACCTTTTTTGGTTGGTATTGGTATCAGTTACCAGCACCATGCCACTGGTTTCCTTTAAATTTGTACTGGCCAGGGTTTGGTTTATCACAGTGTATTACCTGTTGGCTATCATGGTATTTCGTAACACTGCCAATATCAGGGTGTTTGTTTTAAGCTATACCTTACCCATGCTTATTGTTATCGGATATGCCCTTACCCGGTTGATGCACTACGGACTTTTTGACAAAAAAGCAGCACATTTTGTAATGAATCCTTTTTTTCGTGATCATACCTCGTACGGGGCCATACTGGCCATGCTATTTTTTGCTGTCGGGGGCCTTGTGATCAATAAAAAAAGAGATTTATTATTTCAGTTGATGGTATGGGGCACATGGGTGGTCATTACATTAGCCCTGGTTTTATCGTATACACGGGCCGCCTGGATCAGCGTGGTGGTTTCGTTTGGTGTACTGATGCTGGTGTTGCTGAAGGTAAAACTAAGGTATGTACTGTTGATTGGTCTGGCTGGGATTATATTTCTAACCGGTCAGCGAATAGCCATTATTCATAAGATGGAAAAAAACAGGCAGGTTTCATCGGCTTCACTGGGCGAACATGTAAAATCCATTTCAAATATTACCACCGATGAATCGAATCTGGAAAGGCTTAACCGTTGGAATGCCGCATTCAGAATGATCAGGGAACGTCCTCTTTTTGGCTGGGGTCCCGGCACCTATATGTTTCAATATGCTCCTTATCAACATGCAGCCGAAAAAACGGGCATTAGCACAGATTTTGGCGACATGGGGAACGCGCATAGTGAATATATAGGGCCCATGGTAGAGAGCGGAATTCCCGGATTCCTGTCGTTTGTAGTTATATGCCTATTGAGCCTGGTAACCGGATTTCGTGTATATGAGAAACTAACGGATAAGCGGCTCAGGCAAATGGTGCTGTTTCTGTTGCTTGGATATATCACTTATCTGGTACATGGTACGTTAAATAACTACCTCGATACCGATAAAGCTTCTGCTTTGTTCTGGGGTTTTACCGCCGTTTTTGTTTCGCTCGACCTGTCACTAAAAAAACTCGATACCCAGCATTGAAATATCATCGAAGATGGCTGCACTGCCTTCGAAAATTCCCTGCTTTTTAATAATGGCGTGAATATTTTCTTCAATGGAATGATTGTTCATAATGCAATCTTCAATTTCTTTGGTGCCAAAAGAAACCTGTTTCCCATCAATTAATTCCACCAGACCATCGGTGTAACAGATTATTTTGGCAGGTTCTTCAATGGTCAGTGATCCTTTGCGAATAATAGGAATTTCGTCGATCATACCAATGCCAACACAACCTTTGCTAAGCAAACTCAATTCTTTCCGGGTTTTGAAATACATCATAGGCTGATTATGACCGGCATTGATATACTGTAATTCACGTGTTTTATAATTAAACTTGGCGATGAATATGGTTATGAACTTCTCGCCATTTGCCGAATGCAATACTCTTTCATTGAGTTTTTCAACCAGTGCGTCAAGCGAAATATCATAGGTAAAAAGTGCCCTGAGATTGGCCTGGAAATTAGACATGAGCAGGGCAGCCGACATACCTTTGCCCGAAACATCGGCAATGCAGAAACCAAATTCATTTTTGTTCAGTTCAATGTAGTCGTAGTAATCGCCACCCACATCGAAATGAGGCAGGTAAAACGAGGTCATGTAAATCTGATCATTTCGCGGAAGAATCGACGAATTGGGGATGAGCATGTTCTGCATTTTCGATGCCAGTTCCATTTCCTTTTTCAGGGCTTCCTGCCGGAGGCTTTCTTTAAAAAAACGCATGTTTTCAATAGCCACCACTATAATATTGGTGAGAGTCTGGATGAAGTTCAGGTGCTTGATAATGGGGCTTACGCCTTCACCTTCTTCGATATCCCCTATGATAACAAAAGCAATGGGCTTACCTTTGTTGATGACTGGTATGACAATGTCGAAAGCGTTCAGGGCTTTATTGGGGGAAGAATTGATGAAAGAAATATCCTGTATGGGAATCAGATCGCGTTCAACGCTGATACTGGCATATGCTTCTCCTATATCATCCGATTGCAGCAGACATTTCCAGGTGTCCTCGAGCATGAATACCAGTATCTTTCCAATATTTAAGTCTTTTATCAGCAGTTGTTTGTAGATCTCAAGCAATTCTTCCCGGGTAAGGTTTTCGTTGATTGCCTGGGTAATATTAAGCAGCGACTGAAGTTTAAAAGTGGTAAGCTGCAATCGGTTAATGGAAGCCTTATCTGATTTATTTTCTTTCACCTTACACTATTTTGGCTGTAATATACAAAAAATCCCTTTGTGGCGAAAGCCCATGCGGATAAATATTTGTTACAGCAGGCAGGTTGTCAGTTTCGGGAAAATATAAGGGGATATTTCAGGTTCACATATTCTTCGAGTTCCATACGCAATGATCCTACCAGCAAGTCGAAGCGAACCTTGACAGGAATAACATTTTTATCGTCGGAAAGCCATATTTGCATATCATCTTCGGATTCGAACATTCTTCCGGGTTCTACTACCGGATCGAATCGATGACATCGGATTGCGCCGAATTTTGTTTTAACAGTTTCTTTTCCTTTATACCGTATGTCGAAGGGGAATATCTCATCGTCAAAGTAGGTTACGCTTTTGATGACATCACCTGGTTTAAGGTGATTGTAATTGATTCTCCTGATGAAGTAAACCAGGGAAACCATGTCCATGATGTCTGGTGGTACCGCCAATACTGAATCTTCCCTGACACTGTATGCCGTGTTTTTTTCACGGTCGAGAAAAGCTTCTTCGTGCTTCCGGTAATTGCCTTCTTTGACAATACGGACTACACGGTAAGGAAAACCGTTTTTTTGGTCGAAATAGCTTTCAAAAATGTCATTTACGCTATATAAAACTTCGGCAAATCCAACAGTTTTGCCTTGGGCAACAGCACGGAAAACAGTCATGTTATTATAGGCTTCCTTTTTGAGTTGCAGGGTTGCTTTACCACCAACAACGGGACCAAATTTAACGGTATAGGTGAGATTTTCCCCTGCCTTAAAAGGCAGTTCATGAACCAGCACCTGTTTGAATTGTGCAAAGCTAATGACCGGCAACAACACTAACCCTATAAAAACAATTATACTCTTCATTGCGGATACGTGTAAGCAAATTTAACCACTTTCTTTAATAAAGGGTCATTTGTTTAAACTGTGCAATCCTTTTTTTGGTATGGTAGCAATAAAATCTTTCAGGTAAAAGGGCTCAAAATAGGCAGTGTTTTCAAATTCACCACGGTTATACTTTTGACCGGACAAAATGGCAAGCGATGCAGCATGAGGATGTACGCCGTCAACAAAAAGGGCATTGGGGTGACCCAGCAGCGTCCGGCATTTTTCCATTCCGGATCCGAAAAATGCTACCGGATGATCCGAAAGCCATTCCCTGTAACTATGCTCATCAATAATTTTAGCGGTAACAGGTTCAATGCTGTTTCCTTCCATGTCGAATAAGCAGGTAAACACCTCCATGCGACGTGCGTCGAGCATGGGACAGAGGAGGGTTCCCGGCTTCAGTTCGGTTTGTGCTAATTGCTGCAAAGCTTGTTTGCAGAGTATGTCGAGTGTGCCAATGGCGATTAAAGGCTTATTACTGCCGTAACACATCCCCTTTGCTGTTGAAACGCCTATCCGGAGGCCGGTATACGACCCGGGACCTTTCCCCACAGCAATGGCATCGAGATCCTTAACCTTGATTTTTTTTTCCATTAACACTTCCTGGATAAAAACCGTCAGCCTGGCTGCGTGCGATTTATCTTCAAGGGTTTCGCGCATTGACAAAGCTTTTCCGTTTTCAGCCAAAGCAACAGAACACAAAGGTGTTGCGGTTTCGATATTTAATATCAAGGCCATTATTTATTTCTTCATTCCGTAAGTTTTTCCCTGGTAACTCTTTTCAAGGCCACCCCGGTTTTCAGTTTTTTGGTAATAATGTGGTAGGGTTCAGTAACAATTTCTGTCTCGTTTTCAAGACCACTTAGGATTTCAATATAATCGTTGTCCTGAATTCCGGTTTTCACAACCGTTGTAAGGGCTTTCCCCTTATCATAAACAAATACCACCTCCTTGGGCTCATCGCCTGTGAGTGTTCCCATCACCGAATCGGCTCTCAGCAGCGAATCAGCTTTAATGGTCACCGCCTGTAGCGGTACTGACAGCACCTGATGCTTCGATTGAGTCATAATATCCACCGAAGCCGACATACCGGGCCGAAAAGGTTGTTGTTTTGTCGCGCTGATGAGATCCTGGTAGGATTCTTTCAATAACAGGATTTTCACTTCGAAATTGGTAGCCTGATCAGCAGATATACCGGTAGAAGTTGCAGAATTGGCAATCTCTGAAACCACACCCTTAAACTTGCGGTCGGGATACGCATCCACTTCAACAGTTGCAGAATCGTTCAGCTTTACTCTCACAATGTCGTTTTCATTAACCTCGGTCAACACCTCCATAGCGTTAAGGTCTGCGACCCTTAACAGTTCTGTGCCGCTCATCAGCTCGGTGCCTACCACCCTTTCACCTTTTTCAACAGCCAGTAGTGTTATGGTACCATCAATAGGTGCAGATATCGAGGTTTTTATGAGGTTTTCACTGGCTTCTTTAAGGGTGGCTTCTGCGCTGTGAACTGAGAATTCCGAAGCTGCAACACTTTGTTCGGCAGCGACAACCTCTGCTTTGGCGACATCAAAGGAAGACTGTGCCGATTCCCATTCGGCCTCGGAAATGGTGCGTTCTTCCCATAGCTTTTTACTGCGGTCGTACGACAAACGGGCCTGTTCGTAACGGGCCTGAACCTGTGCAAGCATGGCTTTGGCGTTGGCCAGGTTTGCCTTGGCTGCGTTAAGCGATGCAAGAGCCCTGTCGCGTCCCGAAACATAGTTGTCGGGTTTGATCTTCAGCAGAAACTGTCCTTTTTTAACAAAATCACCATCCTTAACTGCTAAATCAACAATTTCACCTGACACATCGGGTGTAATTTTTACTTCCGTTACCGGCTGAATCTTGCCATTTGCGGTAATGATTTCGGTTATATTACGGATAGCGGCCTTGTCGGTGACGACTTCGTAGGTTATGGATTTACCAAACCAGCCGGCTTTCTTACCGATGAGCGCAACCAATATCAGGCTGAAAGCAGCAAGTCCAAGGTATATCAATGTTTTGCGTGAATTCATAGGTTTGTTCAAAAGAGGTTTATAATTAAGATGATGTAAAATTAGAATTTGGCGTAAACAATTGGTAAAAAGAGTGTATTTTTTGCAAAAAAAGTAATTGCAGGGATGATCGATGAAACGGTAAAGATAATTGAGGACGATGAAATTGGCAGGGTAAGCTTTATCCGAAAGCCTTCGGTCAGAAATCTTAAAATAACCTTAAGGCCGTTCAAAGGTGTACAGGTTACGGTTCCCTATTTCGTATCATTTGACCGTGCCAGCCGTTTTGTGGAGGAAAAACGTTCTTGGATCCGGCAAAGTCAGCGAAGGTTATCACAATATGAAAAAAGAATAACTCTTTTCAGCGAGGAAACTGATTTTAAGACACATGACTATGTGCTGAAACTGTTACGACACGACAAGGCGACCATTCGAACGGTGATTGGCGGGGGATGTATCACCATTCTGTTTCCCGATTATGCAGCTGTTGATGACCCGCGTATTCAGCGGGCCATCCGAAAAGCAGTGCAACAAGCCTGGCGAATTGAAGCAAAGAAATATCTGCCGGGAATGCTTCATGAACTCGCTGCACGGCATGGGCTCACCTACGGAAAAGTAACGGTCAGGGACAATAAAACCCGCTGGGGGAGCTGTTCAAGGGACAATAATATCAGTCTGAACATTCATTTAATGCGACTTCCTGCTCATCTTTGCGAATATGTTATATTACACGAACTATCGCATATCCTTCACAAACATCATCAGCAATCGTTTTGGCAGTATCTGAACCGTTTAACCCACGGGCGTGCCAGAGAACTCGATAAGGAACTGAACGCTTATTCACCGGAGGTATGGTGATGTGGAATTTGCTTCACGTATTATAGTTGATTGTGTTTCCGGATTATTCTTTTTATTGGATTAAACCTGCATTTTGGTTAAATTTACATAAACTGAATAGCCATGAAAAAAGTATTCATCCATTTTGCTGACGGTTTCGAGGAAATCGAAGCCATAACGCCTGTAGATGTTCTACGGAGGGCAGGGTGTGAAGTGGTTACGGTATCGGT
>JAFGVG010000069.1 GCA_016938095.1 Bacteroidales bacterium | reverse complement strand
GCTCTTTTCGATTCGGGAAGAAAATTGCCTTTGCCATCGATCATTTTTACACCCAGGCAGCCGGTGTCGGGATGGGCCTTCATAAACCCGAGACATCTGACAAAAGTATCTTCCTGCACCACGGTATCGGGGTTCAGTAACAAAACATACCTGCCCGAACTCAGGGTAATAGCCTGATTGTTGGCCCTGGCAAATCCTACATTTACCTCATTTGCCAGCAGCTTTACCTGCGGAAATTTTTCCCTGATCATACCTGCTGAACCGTCGGCCGAACAATTGTCCACAACAATTACCTCGGCCTCAAGCTTCTGAACGGCCATCACTACAGCATGAAGACATTGTTCAAGGAAGTACTTAACATTATAATTGACGATAATAACCGATAGGTCCATTCTTACAGTAGTTACTCCTGATCGGGTAATGCCTGCCTGATTTTTCAAGGTATTACGGGTATTGCCTTGGCACACTCCATGAGCGTCATCCGGCATGCATTGGTATTGCCCATTGTACACGACTTATGAAAATACGGGCAGGCTTTTTCCTTCTGTTCCAGCCGGTAATACGACATACCCAGGTTGAAATAAAGCGCTGCACTTCCGGCTGACAGATCAAGCGCCCGTAAAAAGTCGTCAATGGCCGATTCGTAATCACGCAGTTCGTAATTAACCATGGCACGGCTCGAAAAGGCACTTGCCACCGTATCGTTTTGCTCTATGGAAAGGGTAATATCGGAAAGTGCGTTATCGTATTCGATAAGATTAAAGTAACTCACCCCCCTGCCCAGGTAACATCGGTAAAGGATATCCGGGGGATTCAGGTCGATGGCACGGGTAAAATCGTCGAGCGCTTTGGAATACCGCTGCCTGCTATTGTTGATAATCCCCCGCAGGTAATGATACATGGCCTCGTCGGGATACTGATGTATGGCTTCGTCAACCAGTCTGACAGATTCCTTTTCATCATTCATCAGAAAAAGAATGTTGATCTGCTTTTGCATTGCCGTATGGCTTGCGGGAGAAATGCCAACCGCCTCCTTCGTTTTTGCAAGCGCTTCGGCCAGCATTTGCTGACTAATCAGCGCATCTGCCTCGGCCAGCAAAGCTTTAACTTCGGGACTGTCCTGGGCCGAAAGCCAGAAACACGGCAGCAACAGGAAAAACAACAGAAAAGCGGTTACTCTCATTGTATAATGGATAAAAGCATCAAATCAGCAATGAAAAATACTAAATATTTGGCATTGTCACAACAGATTTGGATATTCTTATTTCACAAGGCTCTTGAAGTCTGTTTCAAGAAAACCGTCGGGACTCTTATTACTGATTTTATGATAATCGAAATAGTAGAAATTGGCATCGGCTGCACCAATAATAACCTTGTAACTGCGGGCATCGAGTTTGGTGCCTTCGGGTCCGACCTTATGCAGGAATACCACGTTTGGGTCACGGTCCTTAATGGCAGCTTCAATTTCCTCGGGCGTAACCAGTTCAAATTTGTAGGGATATACTTTTTTGATTTTGGCTTCGGTGTTGACAGTGGGAGCCAGTTCTTCTTCGAGCAGGTATAGGGTTTTATCCCGGATATCTTTGATATTGTCGTTATAATGTTTAAAAACGTTGGCTGAAATAATCTCGGGATGTTCTTTAACAAGCTTGGCATGATTTTGTATAAACCTCACCAGGATGGCAAGTTTGTAGGCATACCGGTCCTCTTCAACATTGTAATAAGCCAGCGGCACCGAAGCAATGTCGGGCATCTCATTCAGTCTGAAATAATCGCCGCCAAGCGAAAGGTGCAGAAACCGGTAAGCCGCATCGGTTTTGTCGGCTTCAAAGGTCACCTGGGCAGTGTATATGAATGAGTACTGCGCGTCCATCCGTTTCTCTTCGAATTCCTTGTTGGAAATGAAATCGAATTCGGTAATGGTCCATTCCTGTTCCATCACTTTTTTGATTATTTTATTGTACTCCATCAGCGGATTATCCTCAAGCACTACCAAGGTTTTGGTTGTAAAAAAAGCATCAACATCTTCGCGCGATGGCACATAACCCTGGCTAAATACCGGTAAACAGACACCGGCAACCAATAAGGAAATCATAACATTTTTCATTGGTATGGATATTTATGGTTAATTTGCGTAATCATCATCAGATTTAACCTTTCATCAGCAGGTACTGTTTGTGTGTCTTATGGAAAAAGCCCTGCATTTCAATCAAGTCAGTTCTGTGGAAAAAAAAGCGGGTTCCGCTCGTTAAACTTTCGGATATACAGGAATTTGGTTTGCTTTTTTTTCTTCTTACTCTGGCCAGTGTATTCATCGTGCAGCTCGGGATCGGCCATCAACAGCACTTCCACACTTTCTTCGTTGTATTCCAAAACATTTCCTGTTTTAAAATCAAGTAGAAACTGTTTCATTTCCACAGTGCGGTTTCGCGAAGACGAGTAATAAGGACTATAATAGGGCGAATAATAAGGATTTCCATAATAATAGGGATTATAATAATCGTTTGCGTAAGTTGTCTGGCTGGCCACAAAATGGCATATGCTGCCTACCATCGTAATGCGGAAGAACTCGTCGTTGATACGGATATATAAAATGCCGTTACGTGAATGACCCCAGATGTTTTTGGTGGGAATCTCCTGTTTGGCACCCAGGTTGTCAAAAAACTGCAATTTCTTCTCCTTCATCAGTAAATCAACAAATTCGGGATCATCGTACGGTATGGTGGTAATGATACTCGATTTGGGAATGGGTGTATTGTTCTTTACCTGGTCGAAACCAACATAGATGCCTTCCTTGAATTTAAACCCCGGGGTGAACCTGATCCGGCCTTCCTGAAGAGTGTCCTGCGAAAACATTACCGAACCGGATGATGCAGTAAGCATCAGCAGGGCCATTGCAATAACTGTGCGTAACATGTACATATCCGTTATGGTTAATACAAAAATAGGCTATTTTCGGTACTTGCCAACAAGCACTTTCCAAAATTCCTTTGGCAAAAATCGGGCCACGATAATGCCCACAGCCGTCAAGCTAAAAGTTGCAACACAGAGGATATTCAATAATTAACATGTTTTTATAACCTCAGTATATCGGCTTTTTAATACTTTACAATATAATATTGATTTCACTCCTTGTAATAATCATACATTTTTTGAGTGCAAAAGTGCCCTGAAAGGGCAACAGCATCAGGATAGGGCAACGCCCTATTTAAGCTATCGTTAATCATTAAAAGCCCTGAAAGGGCGAGAGCAAGGATTTTAGTCCCAAACACATACTTTTAATCTAAGTATATCTATTTCATTATTTGTTATATATTTGTAACCTATAGGTTACATTAATAATTAAGCTATGAAAACACCTACAATCAATCAACTTGAAATCAGACGTTACCGGCTGGTTATGTATGCTACTTTATACTGGGCCCTGTGGTTTGGCCTTTTTATTGTGAAGGAATTATTCACCAAGACGAACCTGGCACTCGATTTTATTCAGGCCATAATTGGTATGGTTTCTCTTGTGCTGTTGGCAATTGTTCTTACAAAATATATACGCTTATCAAGTAAAATAAAAAATAGCAGATTCAATGAAGCCCTAAACAACGAGTTATTTCAGTTATACCGGAACAAGTCACTTATATGGGGTTTCTGGAGCTTCACTTTTTGCCTGCTTGCCCTGCTTCTGCTTTCGTATTTATCTGACATTTCTGCAAAACTGGCGTGCCTGATAACGCTTTATACTGGCGTGCTCACAAGTCTTGTTGCCGGATTGATATACAACTACAACACCAGCGATGACAACAAGACTTACGAATAAAATCAGGGAATATCGTAGTGCCAGCAGTATTACCCAAGAAGAACTTGCCTTTCAGGTTAATGTAACAAGAAAGACTATTAATACTATTGAAAACGGCAGGTTTGTACCTTCCGTAATTCTGGCCATTAAAGTGGCAAAATTCTTTAATGTACCTGTTGAAGAAATATTTGTGATTAGTGAGGAATTTGAATAGTATTCAATTGTTCGTTACCAGCATTACCAACGTTCCTTACTACCCTGCCGACCGGCAGTTGCCGATCAGGCATAACGGTAATTCATGCAAATGCGGCATCCGGAATCAGTTCACTGCCATTCCGAATCGAAAAATTATTACTATATTTAACTCAGCGATTAAGCGCTTTGGATAACGTCATATCTTTTAATCCGTTTTAGCTGATGAATCCGATTTACCACTTCCTGGCCAGGCTTATGAAAAAGCTTGAGCAACAAGCCGATCTGGACGTAATCAATAAACTGCTGATCATTCACTTCATCAATATTGTCGCGTTGGCATTTTCCCTGGTATTTGGCGTACTGGCCTTTGTGAATGAAAATTTTACGCTGGGATGGTTTTTACTTTCCACTGCTGTAGTATTTGCACTTATTCTGGCTTTTATGGTGATTACCGGGAAAAAGCGAACCACCAGGTTACTGCTTACCATCACCTCGGTAATAGTGTTATTTTACCTGCTATACACAGGCGGAACAACAGGCCTTGGCGTATACTGGCTTCTTATTTTCCCGGTATTCTCTATACCGCTGTTTGGGCTGAGTCGCGGTAACCTGATTTCTTTCCTTGTTTTTGGCGCATCCATTGCTTTTTTTGCGCTCCAGCAGAAACTTCAGGTCATCAATGTTTACCCAACCCAACAGGTGATCAGGTTGTTGGGTGCCTACGCTGCCATTCACCTGCTGGTGTACCTGAATGAGTTTCTGAAATTGCATAATTATACGGTGATGGAAAGAACCATTATCGAATCCAAGAACGAAACCCGGCAAAAAGATGAATTTCTGTCGAAATTATCACACCAGATCAGGACACCGCTGAATAACCTCACCGTGGTTTCCAATTTGATAAACAAGGCAAAACTCGATGAGGAGCACCGTGATTTATTTGACACCATTTTGGCATCAACCATTAACCTCATCAATGTTGTCAACAATATTGGCAAAGTTTCGGAAGTAAAAATTGAAAAAGAACTGGGCAGTCAGGTGAATTTCGATCTGTATTCGTCAATTGACAATACACTCAAGCTTTTCCGTGACCAGCACAAAGACCGGCTCGAAATCAATACCCGGATATCCAAAAGCATTAAAACGCAATACATTGGCGATCCTATCCGCATTAAACAGATCTTTCTCAACATTATCGAAAACATTATCAAAGCCAATCCAGCCGGAAAACTGGTTGTCAACATTGATATAGATATTAACAGCGATACTGAAAGCCAAACCGACTTAATTTTCAGAATCAGGTGTCCCCAGTTTCAACTCGAATCGGACGAATTCGGTAATTATTACAAACGACCTGACGCACAGCTGATTAAAGAGGGTTCATACCAGCCCGACGACTATTTTATAGATTTCACCATTGCCAAAAAAATCATTGAATCCTACGGTAGTGAGCTCGAAATTAAACCGGCAGACGATCTTACACTGTTGCAATTCAGTCTTACCCTTAAAAAAGGTATATCGGGAACACCCAAACCCGAGATTGACAAAGACACAGCCCAGCTTTTACAGCAAAAGAACAAGGTTGAACTGAAAAATGCCAATATATTACTGGTGGAAGATAATGCCATCAACCAAAAGATCATTATTCTCAGCCTGAAAAATCATGTAAAAAACATTGATATAGCCAATAACGGTAAAGACGCGCTGGATAAATTCGGTACGAGTAAATACCACCTTGTGCTCATGGATATACAAATGCCTGTAATCAATGGCATTGCGGCTACCAAAAAGATAAGGGAGCTCGAAGCCACTACCAACACCCAGACCCCTATAATTGCAATAACTGCCAATGCCCTTTCAGGCGACAAAGAAACCTGTCTCGCCGCCGGTATGAACGATTATATCAGCAAACCTTTTCAGGTTGAAGTGCTGGTGAATAAAATGAAAGTGCTGCTCGAAGGATAGCGGGGATATCAAAAATCGACCTTCACACCAATTACCAGGATGTCATCTACCTGATCCTGTCCGCCCTGCCATTCCATAACATTGTTTTCCAGTATCTCGTGTTGTTTTTCCATGGGCAACTGGTGGAGGTTCAGTAACAGGTGCCTGAAACGGCGGTATTTGTATTTTTTACCGTCGGGTCCCCCAAATTGATCGGCAAAGCCATCGGAAAAAATGTAAATGATATCATTTTTCTGCAGGGGAATGATATGGTTTTTAAAAGTCTGCTCCTTAAAATTGGTTTCGTCAAGTCCAATGGCAAACCTGTCGCCTTTTATTTCGGTTATTTTATTATCCCTTATCAGGTATAGCGGGTTAAAAGCACCGGCAAATTCCAATATCATATCCTTCTTGTCGATAGAGCAAAAGGCGACATCCATTCCGTCACGCAACACTACATTGTCTACGTCTTTAAATATTTCGTGGAAATCGTCGTTGAGCCGATTCAGAATATCCGATGGCCTTGTGAGTCCCTCAATATTGGTTATTTTCCGGAACAGTTCAAACCCGATAATAGACATAAAAGCACCCGGAACACCATGGCCCGTGCAATCCACTGCGGCAATGAATATTTTGGAACCAATCTTGTGAATCCAGTAAAAATCGCCACTGACAATGTCCTTGGGCATAAATAAAATAAACGACGACGGGAATATTGACTTAAACAGCTTATATGGGGGCAACATGGCCGTCTGAATACGCTTGGCGTAATTTATACTGTCGGTAATAGCCTTGTTCTTCAGGGTGAGCTCCTCTTTCTGCACCATAATCTGCCGGGCATAGTTTTCCCGCTCCTGATTTTCGCGACTCAGATTAAAAAACTGGCGTATCCAGAAGCGTAAGAAAATGAAAATCAAAAACAAAGAAACAAGAATAATGATGACAAGCCCTATTTTCGACCGCCAGTAAGGTGCCTCAACCACAATAAGCACAGACTGGCCGGTATTATTCCAAATCATGTCGGCATTGGCTCCGGTTACATTAAGCACATATTTGCCGGGGACCAGGTTATCGAGGATTACGCTGTTTTGTGTACCCAGCTGATTCCATTGTAAATCACGTCCGGGTTTTCCAAAGCGGTAACGGAACTGGTTATTGCCTGGTCGCGAAAAGTCGAGTACAGCAAATTCTATCTGTAAGGGTCTTCGTTTCCAGGGAAGAACAATGGTATCGGGTACCTGGTGATATAATTCCGGGCTGGCCGGGTTGTTGTCGATATAACGGATGGATGTTATGGCAACACGGGGAATCCTTGCAGAAGGAGTAGTATCGGCCAGTGCAACAACCGACAAACCACTCGGACCGGCGAGAAACAGACTGTTTGCCGGATCAGCAACAATGGCAGTGTAAAAGTCATTCAGCAGGCCGTCTTTCAGATCGTACAATTTCACCTTGCCCGAATTTCGCAGGTAATAAAATAAGCCGTTTTCGGTGCCGATCCACAAGTTGCCGTTAACATCAAGTGCCAAGGCCTGTACCGATGAATTCATCAGGTTGGGATCTTCGGCAACGGCAACAAATTCCCGGGTGTCTGCATCAAAACGGTACGCTCCGCCAGAAGTTCCCAGCCAGAAAATTCCACCTTTATCACGTAAAAGGTTATATACCGCTTTCCGCTCTGTATTGAGCAGGTTTACATCGTATGGAGTGTAACGGTTATAATTTCCTCTTACAGGGTTATAGAACACCAATCCTTCTTCGGTACCCAGCCATATATTTCCCA
Source organism: Bacteroidales bacterium (assembly GCA_016938095.1). GTDB lineage: Bacteria > Bacteroidota > Bacteroidia > Bacteroidales > UBA10428 > UBA5072. The sequence goes on along the minus strand of JAFGVG010000069.1, from coordinate 272 downwards.
TTGCATCCTCACTGATGGCATAAACAGCGCCAATCCTCGATTGCTGTCCCTGGTATATCAGTGATTGCCTGACGTTATGCTTCGAAGAATCGAACCTTATCTGTTGCAGCCCGTCGGAGGTCCCCAGCCATAAAACACTTTCATTGTCGTAATAGAAACAGTTGAGCCTGGTTCTGTCAACCAACTCCTTATTTAAAAAGGGATATCTCGAAAACAGACTCATACGTGCGCTGCTCCCCGGTCGGTATATTTCAATGTCATGTGCTGTGAGT
>JAFGVG010000432.1 GCA_016938095.1 Bacteroidales bacterium | reverse complement strand
CTACAACAATGAAATCCTGACTGATTTCAACGGCATCTTATATCCTTCGGTATTTGACAAGGAAAAAATCATTACCACACTGGCAAACGATGAAAAATCAGTGCCTATGCAGTTTGATGTCCGTGAAGACTTGATTTACAAAGGCAAAGCCAGTATTACAGATGGCAGGTTTTCGTTTGAATTCAGGGTGCCCAAAGACATTACCTATAGTTACGGGAATGGAAAGATAATTTATTATGCCGGTAATGATACAACTGATGCAAGCGGTTATTTCAACGCTATTGTAGTTGGTGGTACCAGCATAAATATAACAAACGACACCGAAGGTCCCGAAATCAACCTTTACCTGAATGACAACGAATTCAGTAATACAGGGATTGCCAGTCCAAATCCGTTGATTTACGCCGAAATAGCTGATGAAAGTGGCATTAACACTGTTGGAAACGGTATAGGGCACGACATTACCGGCATCCTCGACAATAATACAACCAACCCGATAGTGCTGAACGACTATTTCGAATCGAACCTGAACGATTATACATCGGGCATTCTCAGGTACCCCATGTCGAACCTGGGCGAAGGCTGGCACGACCTGCAGGTGAAAGTCTGGGATGTATACAACAACTCGTCCCTGGCAACACTCCGTTTCAGGGTAGTGGGTGAAAACAGCATCATCATTGCCAACGTGGGCAATTATCCCAATCCGGCCAGTGATTTTACCCGCTTTACCTTTGAACATAATAAAGCCGGCGAATCACTTACCGTTGAGATATTTGTCTATGATCTGGCTGGTAAACTAGTGGCCTCATTCAACGAAAACATCATTACCGATGGATTCAACACCACGCTGCCCGAATGGCCCCTCACCGACCTATACGGCAATAAGCTCAGGCAGGGTATTTATCCCTACCGTGTAACCCTTACCGACACAGAAGGCCGGAAAACACACAGTCATCAAAAACTTGTTGTGATCAGGCAATAAAACCATGCGTTATGGGTTAATATGTAGAAAATATATTATTTGTTATAACTTTGTGCCACCAATAATAATTTAAAGTAATGATATTAAGACGATTAACGGTAGTTTTCGGATTATTGACAGGAATGGTTGCCGGCATTGCAGCGCAGGGTTCCGGACAAATTACCAAGGATTTGCTGGGGAGTGAATTGAATTCGATTCAAACCACCATACCTTTCACCACCATATCGCCTGATTCGCGTGCCGGGGCCATGGGTGATCTTGGCGTAGCCACCTCTCCCGATGTAAATTCACAACACTGGAATGCTGCCAAATATGCCTTTGCCAAAGATAAAGCCGGATTGTCCTTAGCCTATACCCCCTGGCTGAGAAACCTGGTGAATGACATTAACCTGGCCTACCTTTCGGGATTCTACCGGTTCAATGATAAACAAACTGTTAGCGGATCGCTCAAGTACTTTTCCATGGGTGAGATTATTTTCAGAGATATGGTGGGTGTGGAAATGGGCGATTATACCCCCAACGAATTTGCCGTTGATCTGGGCTATTCGAGATTACTTTCTGAGTATTGGTCCACTGCGCTTGTATTGCGTTTTATTCGCAGCGATATAACCGGCGGTGGAACCGTTGACGGTCAGCAATACAATGCAGGATATTCCTTTGCTGCCGATCTGGGTTTGTACTACCAGCACCCGGTTGAATTGGGCGGAATGGACAGTGAACTGGCATGGGGACTCAATTTTTCCAATTTAGGTACCAAAATATCCTATACCGAAGGATCGGATAAGCAGTTTATTCCAGCAAATTTCCGTCTCGGCGCCAGGTATACCCTTAACATTGACGAATACAACTCCTTTTCACTGGCCGTTGATCTGAACAAGTTACTGGTACCAACACCTCCGGTATTATCTTCCAATGGTGACACAGTGCTTTTCGGAAAAAAAACGCCGAATTCCCTGCCCCTTAGCTGGATACAGTCGTTTTACGATGCTCCGGGCGGATTTGAGGAAGAAATGAAGGAAATTATGATATCCGCGGGAATTGAATACTGGTATCACGATCAGTTTGCCATGCGCCTGGGATATTTTCACGAAAGTGAGACCAAGGGCAACCGGAAGTTTCTGACAGCCGGTATAGGCTTGCGGTTCAACGTGTTTTTCCTGGATTTCTCTTACCTGATCTCCACATCGGGGAAAAGCAATCCGCTTGCCAACACCATGCGATTTACCCTGGGTATGAATTTCCCCGAAGGAAACAGACGACGATAGCTATTCTGTAACATGTTCATAAGAGTTGGTTTCGGATACGACGTTCATCAACTTGCCGAAGGCCGTAAAATGGTGATCGGGGGAGTGGAAATCCCGCATACAACAGGCCCCGTTGCGCATTCTGACGGCGATGTACTGATTCATGCCATTTGTGATGCTCTACTGGGAGCGGCAAACCTGCGCGATATCGGATATCATTTCCCCGATAACGCTGGCGAATTCAAAAACATCAGCAGCCTTATTCTGCTTCGGCGCACCATTGATCTGCTAAAAAAAAACGGATATGTTATTGGCAATATCGATTCGACCCTTTGCCTGCAGCGACCCAAAATAAAGGATTATGTTCCTGAAATGATCACACGGTTAGCCCAGGCAATGGAAACCGATCCGGCCAATGTTTCGATAAAGGCTACCACAACAGAAAAACTTGGATTCGTGGGTGAAGAAAAAGGAGTGACTGCGTACGCGGTTGCTTTAATACATAAGGAATAATGGGTTTAATGGTTGTGTTGGGTGCCAGCCCTAATCCCGACAGGTATTCGAATAAGGCCGTACGGCGCTTGATCAGCAATAACTACGAAGTGGTTGCCATTGGCATACGCAAAGGTTTAATTGGTGATATCCCCATTATCACCGGACAGCCTGCATTAGATAATGTACACACCGTGCTCATTTACCTCAGTCCATCCCACCAGTCCGAAATATTCGATTATGTATTGTCGTTGCGACCCAAAAGGGTTGTTTTTAATCCAGGTACCGAAAGTCCGGAATTTGAAGAAATGCTGGCAAGTTATAACATTAAGGTGGTTCGCGACTGTTCACTGGTGATGATGGCTTCAAACCGGTTTTGATTTATGGGTGAGAGTGACTATTTTTGCCAAACAGCTAGTTTTAATCATTGCAAACCAATATTATACAGATGAACGCATATGTATTTCCAGGACAGGGTGCCCAGTTCACAGGTATGGGCAAGGATCTGTACGAACGTTTTTCCCAGGCCAAAGAAATGTTTGAAAAGGCCAATGAAGTGCTCGGTTTCAGGATTACCGACCTGATGTTTTCGGGAACCGATGAAGATCTGAAACAAACCAAAGTTACCCAACCCGCTATATTCCTGCACTCGGTTATTCTGGCCGGTATGCTTGGAAACAATTTTAAACCCGACATGGCAGCCGGTCATTCACTGGGAGAGTTTTCGGCCCTGGTGGCTGCCGGAGCGCTGTCCTTCGAAGACGGCCTGAGGCTTGTTTCACAACGTGCCATGGCCATGCAGAAAGCCTGCGAGTTACAGCCCTCAACCATGGCTGCCATATTGGGCCTCGATGATGAAGTGGTGGAAAAAGTATGCAGTGAAATAGATGCCGTGGTTATTCCGGCCAATTACAACAGTCCGGGCCAGATTGTCATTTCCGGTTCAGTCGAAGGGATAGACAAAGCCATCGAAAAACTAACCGCTGCAGGTGCCAAAAGAGCCATTAAACTTGCCGTTGGCGGCGCTTTTCATTCACCCCTTATGGAACCTGCCAGGGTTGAACTGGGCAAAGCTATTGACAATGCTCCATTCAGCAAACCTGTTTGCCCG
>JAFGVG010000068.1 GCA_016938095.1 Bacteroidales bacterium | reverse complement strand
TAGCTGATGAGCCGAAGGGCAAGGTGTGTTATGGTCCAGAACAGGAACATAATGGTAAGAGCGCTGGAAATGCCTGAGAAAGCATTGATCATCAGGGCTACCTTTTCAGTATCTCCTGCAGCAAACAACGAAAAGAAACGGGCAAGCAGCATAAACAAAGGGGCTCCCGGGGGATGACCTACCTGCAGTTTAAAAGCACTGGCAATAAATTCACCACAATCCCATAAACTTACGGTGGGTTCAAGGGTTAACAGATAAACAGCTGCTGATATCAGGAACACTACCCACCCCAGCAAATTGTTGGCAAGCTTGAATCGGAACATTACAAAAGATTTAATTTATACAATGGTTTTGTTAATTTAGGCCTTGCAATTTTAATGCAGCATCCTTTGGTGTAAGTTTCCAACCCGGAATGCATGAGCCAAAATAAGTAAAATTAACCAACTTAAACCAATGACATCTAAAAAACGTGAAGGAATTGTGTATTCGACCAATCCCGAATTTAAATACAACAGTGACGCCCTGCCCGAAGCAAATACGTTGATCCCTGAAAAGCAGTTGCTATATGTGTGGCTCGATTCAAAAAAACGAAAGGGTAAAACGGTTACGCTTATCAAAGGATTTATAGGTACAAAGCAGGATCTTGAATCCCTTGCCGGAGAGGTAAAACGGCATTGCGGAACAGGCGGTGCGGCCAAAGATGGTGAAATCTTGATTCAGGGCGATTGTCGCGAGAAAATCATAACCTTTCTGGTTGGAAGGGGTTATAAAACCAAAAAGGCGGGAGGTTGAATGTTTTGCAGCACATGAATCTGAAAAGAAATGGGTCAGGTCTGAAAAAGATCATTAGGGGAAACCCGATCAAATTAGTGGTGTTTTCACTTTTAATGATTGGATTTTTAGGTATCAACACGCGGCGGCTTTTTAACGATCCGGTTTCCAATGTAATTCTCGATCGCGATGGGATATTGTTGGGTGCCAGGGTTTCCGGTGACGGACAGTGGCGCTTTCCGGCACCCGATTCAGTTCCCGAAAAGCTGAAAAAAGCGACCATTGCTTTTGAAGACCGTTATTTTTTCCTGCATCCGGGCGTTAATCCGGTATCAACTATAAGGGCTTTGTTACAAAACCTCAAAGCGCATAAGGTAGTTAGTGGCGGGAGTACCCTTACCATGCAAACCATAAGGCTTTCACGGAAAGGCAAAGCGCGCACATTCCCCGAAAAGGTTATTGAAATGGTACTCGCGATCAGGCTTGAGGTGGGCCGGTCGAAGAACGAAATACTGGCCCTGTATATGGGCCATGCCCCTTATGGCGGCAATGTTGTTGGTGTTGAAGCGGCCTCCTGGCGTTATTTTGGACTGGCAAGCCACAATCTTTCGTGGGCCGAAGCTGCTACGCTGGCAGTGCTGCCCAACTCACCGGCTTTGATCCATCCCGGTCGCAACCGTGAACTGCTGGTGCAAAAGCGAAACCGATTGCTGCAAAAGCTTTACAGGTTACATTGGATCGACAGGGTGACACTGGAAACATCGCTTACCGAAAGTATCCCCGATGAGCCGTCTCCCATGCCCCGCATGGCGCCACACCTGCTCAACAGGGTTTCGAAGGAAATACCCGGAAAAATAATAAAATCTTCAATCAGTGCCGAATTGCAATCGCAGGTTAACCTTGTTTTGGAACAACATCATCAGAAACTTGCCGGCAACGAGATTCATAATCTGGCCGCCATTGTTATTTCAGTAGAAACAGGCCAGGTGATAGCCTATGTAGGCAATTGCGATAATTCTGTCGAAAAGGCACATTCCAACGATGTCGACATTATCCGGTCATTGCGCAGCACAGGAAGTTTGCTAAAGCCGCTTTTATACGCGGCCATGCTCGATGACGGAAAAATCCTGCCCGGCAGTCTGGTACCAGACATCCCCGTAAACCTGGGCGGATTTGCCCCAAAGAATTTCAGTGGTCAATACGAGGGGGCTGTTCCGGCCGGTATGGCATTGTCGAGATCGTTGAACGTGCCGGCCGTACAATTATTACGGCAATATGGTGTTGAACGGTTCCTTCATCTGCTACAGTTTTTGGGTATGAAAACCCTCAACAAGCCTGCTGATTATTATGGGTTATCCCTTATCCTTGGTGGTGCCGAAGGCCGACTCGAGGAAATGGCCAATATATATGCATCATTGTCACGGGTCCTGAACCATTACAGCCGGGATCAATTGTATTACCCGGCCGATTACCGTCCGGTTACATACCTTATACAGCAAAAAGTACCTGCGGATAAGGGCAATGCACAACCTGAACTTTTTAGCGCTTCCTCCATCTGGTATACCTACCAGGCGATGATTGCCGTTAACCGACCCGATGAAGAAGCCGGATGGCAGCAATTTTCTTCCTCGCGCAGCATAGCCTGGAAAACAGGCACCAGCTTCGGATATCGCGACGGTTGGGCAATAGGTACCACTCCGGAATGGGTAGTGGGGGTATGGGCCGGAAATGCTGACGGAGAAGGACGGCCTGGTTTAACAGGCGTTACAGCAGCTGCACCGGTGATGTTTGAGATATTCGGGTTGTTGCCACCCACCGATTGGTTTGAACCTCCCCTCGATGAAATTGTACCTGCCGCGGTATGTGCAAAAAGCGGTTATCTGGCCGGTCCTTATTGTACCGAAGCCGACACCGTGAAAATACCCATTGCGGGTTTGAAATCGCCGTTATGCCCTTTTCATCAGCTGGTGCATTTATCAGCCGACGGACAATGCAGGGTAAACAGTAATTGCTATGAGGTTGCCGACATGGTGCATCAGCCGTGGTTTGTACTACCGCCTGTGCAGGAGTGGTATTTCATACAACATCATGCCGATTACCGCAAACTTCCGCCCTACCTTGATGGATGTGAAAGTGTTGGCCGACGGTCGATGGATCTGATCTATCCGGGGCAGGGATTAAAGATTTACATTCCGAGAGGTCTTGGCGGGAATAAGGAAAGGGTGGTATTTGAAGCAGTGCATACCAACCCCGATGCCCTGATTTTCTGGCATCTCGATGATCAGTATATAACCACTACCCAATATGTTCACCAGGTGCAGTTATTGCCCGAACCCGGGGTACACCGACTGGTGCTGGTGGATGAAAGCGGAGAAGAACTGGTCAGAAATTTTGAGGCGGTTGAACCATGAGGTACCTCCAGGGCTTTGATTTCCAGAATTCTCCGGCATAGTCAATACCCACCCTGGGGGTCTGAACAAAAGCGGTCTGGTGGTTCGAATGGGCCAACCACAAGCGTGACGATTTTACAAGATCCTCGCCGTAAAATGACTTATCTATCGAAAGAAGCCGCCCCACTTTGCCGGGACCTTCATAACCGGTTACACCCCTTATGAGAACAGCCTGAGGATCATTTACCCTGCCGGTTACAATATTCAACATCCAGTACATGCCATAGATCAGGTAAACATAAACATGCCCTCCACCTGCATACATAATAGCATTGCGTGTTGTTTTTCCAAATCGTGCATGCGATGCCTGGTCTTCTTCACCCATATAGGCCTCAACCTCGGTGATGATGTAGGAGGCTGTTCCTGATGCTGTTTTGCGAAACAGCATTTTACCAATCAATTCCTGTGCAACAACAGTGGCATCCTGTTCAAAAAAAGATCTTTCAGGCCGCACAGGCATAAGGCTATAAGATCAACATGGCATCGCCGTATGTGCCAAAGTGGTATTTTTCCTTAATGGCAATTTTGTAGGCTTCAAAGAGCAGTTCATAGCCGGCAAATGCGGAAACCATCATCAGCAAAGTTGATAACGGAAGATGAAAATTCGAGATCAGGCGGGTAGGAACGCTGAATTCGTAAGGCGGGAAGATAAACTTATTGGTCCATCCGTCATAGGGCTTCAGAAAACCGGCAGTGGAAACAGAACTTTCCAGGGTGCGTAACACGGTGGTACCCACGGCGCAAACCTGCTTGTGCAGCTCTTTGGCTTCATTAACAGTTTTTACGGCATCTTCGCCAATGATAATCCGTTCCGAATCCATTTTGTGCTTGGTAAGATCCTCTACATCTACCGTCCTGAAGTTACCCAATCCTACATGAAGGGTTATTTCGGCAAAATGAGTTCCTTTGATTTCGAGGCGTTTGAGTAATTCCCGACTGAAGTGCAGGCCGGCTGTAGGCGCTGCCACAGCACCTTCGTGCTTGGCAAAAATGGTTTGGTAG
>JAFGVG010000067.1 GCA_016938095.1 Bacteroidales bacterium | reverse complement strand
GGATTGTTTGATGCCGACTTATACGGACCTTCGCTGCCGGTGTTGTTTAATCTGTTAAACGAAAGACCTGATGCACATGAGGAGAATGGAAAAACAATGATAGAGCCTTTTACGCGACTGGGTATTAAGCTGATGTCGCTGGGCTTTTTTATTGATCCAAAACAGGCCGTGCTTTGGCGGGGTCCTCTGGCATCGAATACACTAAAACAGCTCGTTAACGACACAAACTGGGGGACGCTCGATTACCTGGTTATTGACACGCCTCCCGGTACCGGTGATATTCATATTACCCTGTTGCAGCAATATGAAGTAAGCGGTGTAATTGTGGTAACCACTCCGCAAAACATTGCATTATCCGACGTGGAAAAAACAATTTCTATGTACCACGATTCAAATATAGGTGCACCGGTGTTGGGTATTGTAGAGAATATGTCGTGGTTTTCCCCTTCGAAACATCCCGATGAGAAGTATTTTCTTTTTGGGCAGGGTGGAGGAAAAACACTGGCAGAAAAATTCAATGTGCCGCTTTTAGCCCAAATACCCATGGATGAAAACATTTGCAATAGTTGTGATGACGGAAAACTCGACGAGTTGTTCACCAACCCGGGGGTAAAATCGGGGTTCAACGCCCTTTTGAAAACCATTACCGGAAAGAAAGGCGAATAGATTTATATAAAGTAAACGATATGAAAACTACACGAAGGATCATGTATTGGGTTGTAATGCTGTTGCTGGCCTTTGCCATGACCAATTGTGCTGCACAGCGCAAACATCATAAAGCAGTGCCATGTCCTTGTGAAAAACAGAACCGGAGATAACTATGCTGGAACATGAATATCAATTAAGGGTAATGTATCCCGATACCGATCAGATGGGAACAGTGCACCATTCGAATTACGTTAAGTATTACGAAACCGCCCGATGGGAGTTGTTTCGCAGTATTGGCATTTCGTACCATTCGGTTGAGGAAGCCGGATACATGCTTCCGGTAACACGAATGCATTTCAGGTTTCTGAAAACCATTCATTACGATGATTTGCTCACCATAAAAACCACGCTAAAACAAATGAGGGCGGCCAGGATTTGGTTTACCTACAAGCTTTTCAATGCTGATGGTGAATTGGTTAACGAGGCCGAAACAGAACTGGCTTTTGTTGAACGACGTAACTGGAGACCTTGTGTGGCACCGGATTTTGTAGTTAATGCCATTAAGGCCCACCAGGAAAGCGAGTTGCATCATGTCTGACGAATAAATGATTTAGGCTTAAACAGTCGGAATCATTAATATTCACCATTTAAACAAAACAGTATGGGAAACACCAAACGAATTATTGTAATTGGCGGTTCCGCTGCCGGTCCAAAAGCTGCAGCCAGGGCCCGACGCCTGGATGAAAATGCAGAGATTACCCTTTTTCAGAAAAGCGCCGATTTGTCAATGGCCTCATGTGGCTATCCATATTACATAGGTGGCATTTTTGACGACCGTAATCAATTGCTTTGTTCTCCGGCCGGAGTTGTGCGCGATTCGAAATTTTTCTGGAATGCCAAGAAAATTAATTCGCTGGTGAATACCGAAGTCGTCCGAATCGATCGGAAAAAGAAAACGGTGGCTTTTAAAAATCTGTTAACCGAAGAGCAGGGTGTGGCCGAATATGACAAGCTGGTTATTGCCAGCGGTTCCATTCCTAAGCGTCCTCCAATTCCGGGCATGAGCCTGGACGGCATTACAACCTTGCAGTCGATGGCAGATGCCGATTATCTGCGAAAAATTCACGACGAAGGGAAAATTAAAAAGGCTGTGGTTATTGGTGGAGGACTAATTGGCATTGAAACATGCGAAGCGCTTCACCTGGCAGGTGTGGAGATTACGATTATTGAACTGCTGCCCCAGTTGCTTACGTTTCTTGATCCGCAGATGGCACAACTGGTTGAGAAATATGTACGTACCAAAAGCAATGTGATTCTTCAGAACGGCGTGGCTGCCTTTTTGGGTGAAAATGGCAAGCTTACCGGTGTTAAGCTGCAAAATGGCGACGAAATACCTTGCGAACTGGCGGTAGTAGCCATAGGGGTTTCTCCTAATATTACGCTGGCAAGGGAAGCCGGCCTTGAAATAGGCGCAAGGGGAGGCATTAAAGTAAGTGAATACATGCAAACTTCCGATGATGATATTTATGCAGTGGGGGATTGCATTGAGATTCCCAACCTGATATCGGGAATGAATGTACATGCACCTTATGGCGACCTGGCTAATTTACAGGGCAGAGTTGCCGGTGAAAACATTATTAAGGGCAACGTGGCAACCTTTCCCGGAACAATTCAAACGGGCATTTGCAAGGTGTTCGACTATGGTGTTGGTGCTACAGGCTTATCGGAATATGCCGCCAGGGTAGCCGGTATGAACAATATCGAAACGCTGGTGAACGCAAGCCTTGATAAGCCTGGTTTTATGCAGGGCAAGTTGCTGATCACCAAGCTTGTGGTTGAACGTGAGAAGGGCAGCATTTTGGGGGCACAGGTTATCGGCCCCGGAGATGTTAGCAAGCAAATAGCCATATGGGCTATGGCTATCAAGGGTAAACTTACTGTGGATGATATGGTGAATGCCGATTTGCCTTATGCACCTCCTTTTTCGTTGGCTATCGATCATAGCATTGCCACGGCGCACATTATGCAAAATAAGCTGAAGGGGTTGTTTACCGGTATTTCGTCACTGCAATTTAAAGAAATGCTCGACAGCAAAACGCCTTTGCTTGCAGTTGATGTACGTAATCCCGATGAATTTGAACAAATGCGCCTGGGAATAGGCGAAAAGCTCATTCCGCTTGGTCAGTTGCGTAAGCGTATCAGTGAACTACCAGAAGATAAGAACACGGGAATTGTGGTATATTGTAAAATTTCGCTGAGGGGTTACGAAGCTGCCCTGATCATGCAGGCTAATGGTTATACCCAGGTTAAGGTACTCGAAGGAGGTATCATGGCCTGGCCTTTTGAAAGGGAAAAATAAAAACACAATGCAAATAACAACCCTGATTGAAAACCTGGTTTACCAGCAGAACCTGCTGGCCGAACACGGTCTGAGCTTTTATCTTGAGGGAGAAAGCAGGAAAATCCTTTTTGATACCGGGCAGACAGGGAACTTTATTCACAACGCCAGTGTGCTGGGTGTTAACCTCACAGATGTAGACGCACTGGTTATCAGTCATGGTCATTACGACCATACCGGTGGTATTTACCCGTTTCTTAAGATCAATAAAAAGGCAACGGTATATATTAAAAAGGAAGCTTTTTTACCCAAATATCACGGACCGGAAAGGTTTATCGGGGTGACTTATGATTCACCCCTCGAAAAGCGGATTCAATATGTGACTGAACCTGTAGAAATCGATACCGATGTTTTCATCATGCCCGATATTCCGGTGAAGTATCCCGAAGATACCAATTACGGTCATCTGCAGGTAAAAGTTGGTGACAAACTGATAGAGGATACTTTTGAAGATGAGTTATACCTGGCTGTAACGGAAAATAAACTGCTTTCGGTTATCAGCAGTTGTTCGCACCGTGGTATTATTAACATTCTGGAGGCGGCAAAAACGGCTTTTGATTTGCCGGTTGACACCGTTATGGGAGGTTTTCACATACGGGCCAATACCGAAGAAAAACTCAGCAAACTCGAGGCTTATTTCAGGCAGCTTTCTCCGCGTTCCATTGGCGTATGCCATTGTTCAGGGGTTGAAAAGTACGCCTGGCTGTTACAACGTTTTGGACAACAGGTATTTTATAACTACACCGGAAAAGTTGTTTTGCTAAATGGGTAAGGAAGTGTATTTTTACATGCTCTGTTAATAACCGAATGGCGTGAAAACGACCACTATCCTTACTATCATCAGGCATGGCGAAACCGACTGGAATTCAACGGGACGGCTGCAGGGTTGCGAAGATATTGAATTAAACCACACTGGTCGTGGTCAGGCACATCGTTTGGCAACTTACCTTGGGCGTGAGAACTGGGATGCAATTGTATCAAGCCCGTTAAAAAGGGCTTATGAAACAGCGCGGATCATTGCGTCGTCGTTATCGCTGAACAAAATTGAAGTGATTGAAAAACTGAGGGAGCGCGATTATGGAGAGGCATCTGGTTTGCTGCCTGATGAAAGAAGAAGCCGTTTCCCCAATGGTGAAATACCAGGCCAGGAGCCGTTTGAGCACTTGCGTGCCAGGGCCATGGAAGCAGTGAATGAGATTTCCGTTACTTATGCAG
>JAFGVG010000431.1 GCA_016938095.1 Bacteroidales bacterium | reverse complement strand
TTACTTGCATCGCTTATGTTTTTTCTTTCTCGATATACTATAAAAATATCAGGTACAAGAATAACTATTAGTAAACTCCCGGCTTCATAACTTGATACTTCCAACAATGAAAATTTTCATTTTGGCTCCTGGCCATTCGCCACATACCAGAAAATGGATAAAAGGAATAACAGCGCAAAAACATGAGGTAATTTTATATTCCTTCACCGCTTTTAGTAAGAAGAATTATAACAATATTGAGAACTTCACAGGGTATTCACTTGGATTGAGTAAAGATATAGGATTTTCAAAAGGCATAGTCAAGAAGCTTTGTTATTTCTTCGCACTGCCACGTATCAAGCATCTTATAAAAAAACATAAGCCGGATATTTTGCATGCTCATTACTTGTCGAGTTATGGACTCATAGGAGCACTTATAAATTTCAAGAGATATGCGATATCTGTCTGGGGTACAGATATTTTTGAATTTGCCAAAAAAAATACAATACAAAGAAAAATAATCCAGTATGCTTTAAGCAAAGCACGAGTTGTATTTTCCACCAGTGAGATTATGAAGCATGAAATTTCAAAATACACTAACAAGACCATTCAGGTAATACCTTTTGGAATCGATACCGAACTTTTTATACCTCATCCTAAGATCCGTGAAAAAAAAGAATTTATTATTGGAACAATTAAAGCTTTAAAAGAGATTTATGGGATCAGCTATCTCATCAAAGCCTTTTCAATATTGGTTAATGAATACAAAATACCCGCATTAAAACTTATAATAGCAGGTCAGGGACCAGAAAAAGACAATTATATAAAGCTGGCCAGAGAACTAAAAATAGAAAACAAAATTGAATTTCCCGGTTTTATTGACCCCCGTGATGTTCCAGATGTACTGGCAACTTTCGACATTTTTGTAGCCGTTTCTTTAAGAGAGAGCTTTGGAGTTGCTGTCATTGAAGCCTCTGCGTGCGAGTTACCTGTTGTGGTTTCAAATGTCGATGGACTGCCTGAAGTAGTGATTAATAACGAGACCGGGTTGTTGGTACCTCCAATGAATCCCAAAGAAACCGCAGATGCATTGCAGAGCTTAATAAATAACAAGTCCAAAAGAGAGATGATGGGTAGAAATGGAAGAAAATTTGTTTTAGCCCGTTACAAGTTTGATAAAAATCTGGAAGATTTACTGGATACTTATAAAGCAATGCTAATATAAGTCAATTTTTATAAGAGTCTCTATTCATCTATGAAAGAAATAGTTATATTTAATCTGATATGAAAATACTTTTCCTTACCGATAATTTTCCCCCTGAAGTAAACGCTCCGGCTACCAGGACCTTTGAGCATTGCAGCGAATGGGTTAAACTGGGACACGAAGTGACCGTCATTACCTGTGCGCCAAACTTTCCCGACGGAAAAGTTTTTGCAGGATACCGCAACAAAAGGTCCGAAGAAAATAGTAACGGAATCAGTATTATCAGGGTTAAGACATACATTACCGCCAACGAGGGATTCGCTAAACGTATTCTCGATTATCTGAGCTTTGCCATAGCTTCCTTTTTTGCCGGCTTACGCATTAATACCGATGTTATAATCGGTACGTCACCCCAGTTTTTTACAGCCGTTTCTGCCAGGTGGCTTTCTTTTTTTAAGCAAAAACCATGGGTGATGGAAGTAAGGGATCTATGGCCCGAGTCAATTGTCTCCGTGGGTGCGTTGAAAGAGTCTGCCCTATTGCACTTCCTGTCGTGGATCGAAAAAAGTCTGTATCAATCGGCCCGGCTGATCATCACCGTCACGCATACCTTTAAAACAAGGATCACTGCTCGTGGCATTGATGCCTCAAAAATCAGGGTCGTTCCCAATGGTGCCAACGTAAAACTCTTTATTCCCCGTGAAAAAAACATCACGCTGGTAAACCGGCTCGGGCTGCAACAAAAGTTCGTGTTTGGCTTTATTGGTACCATGGGAATGGCTCATAAACTCGATTTTATTATCAACGCCGCAAAAAAAATCACCGATCCTTCCCTTCACTTCTTATTGATAGGATCGGGAGCAGAACGAAAAAACCTGGAATCACTGATTGAAAAGGAACAGGTAACCAATGTCAGTCTTTACGGTTTGATTCCCAAAAATGAAGTACCGGAATACCTGTCGGTAACCGATTGCGCCTTAATTAACCTGCGAAAAAGCGAAACTTTTAAAACCGTAATCCCATCGAAAATTTTTGAATGCGCTGCCATGGGTAAACCTATTCTATTGGGAGTGGACGGAGAAGCGCGGGAAATTATTGAGCGCTATGAAGCAGGCTTGTTTTTCGAACCTGAGGATGAAAACGATTTTCTGCAAAAAGTGCAATCAATGAAAACAGACAGGCAAAGGTATAAAACCATGGTTGAAGGCGGTCTGCGTCTGGCCAGGGAATATGACAGGGCAAATCTGGCAGGCGAAATGATCGGGCATATAAAAGACATTTTATGATTTGGCTTATACACCTAAAGGTTAAAACATCTGCAATACTGATTCTGTTGGTAATGTTTGTTAACCGGCCGGTTATTTCGCAGGTACCTGTTGATACCATTCAATTTTTTGCTGAAGCCGGAGTATTATTATCTACCGGCAAAACAAGCCCATTCTGGCTTTTTTCAAACCGTTCAGGAACTGTTCCGCTGCAATCTCCCAGTTTTGGCATGCGAACGGGTTTTTCAGGAGAAGCAGGCATAACAAGGAATATTAAGCTTTCGTTTGGTGCAGACATTAATGCTTTTCTGGCAAAAAAGAGCCGGATAAACTTCCAACAAGTTTATGGCAACCTGAAATTTGGATTCCTTTCCTTAAAGGGAGGGATATGGGAAGAGATACATGGTAACCAGGATAGTGCACTGAGTAGTGGTGGTTTACTATGGTCGGGTAATGCACCTCCCATTCCCAAAATAGGTCTGATTGTTCCTGACTACACAACTGTACCTTTTACAAAGGGATTTTTGAAATTCAGAGGAGGAATTTACCATGGATGGTTAGAAGACAATGATTATTATGCCGATGCCTGGCTGCACCATAAATACCTTTACCTTCAACTCGGCGGCAATAGCACCGTGCATTTTGAATATGGACTGCATCATTTCGCCCAGTGGGGAGGGGTATCCTCTCGCTTTCCCGGCCAGAAACTGCCCCACGACCTGCATACGTTTCTTAAAGTGCTTAACGGCAGGGGTGCCAATACAGATGCACCTTATATGGAAGTAAATGCAGTCGGAAACCACCTGGGAAGTAACAACTTTGCCATATCTTATGATAAAAGCCCTATCACTGCGACTGTATATTGGCAAACCATTTTTGAAGATGAAAGTGGCATGAAGTTCAAAAATATACGCGACGGATTATGGGGCATAAAACTTAGACTTGAAAATAAGCGAATCATATCGGGTATGTTGCTTGAATTTATCAATACAACGCATCAGAGCGGCCCGACAGCTGAACTCCACACCGATTCCACCATGATTGTATTATCCGGCAATGACAATTACTTTAACAATAGCCTTTATGGAGCGGGGTGGACCAATGGCGAAATGACTATCGGAACACCCCTTATTACATCACCTGTGTTGCTGCCGGAATGGACAGACCTGTATATTGACAATAATAAAATAACCGCATTGCACTGCGGTATAGAAGGCGAAATTGGCCGGATGGGTTATACCCTGCTTTATACTTTTTCAGAAAACCTGGGAACCAATTACGTTCCCTTCCCACAAAGCCGGAAACAACATTCGTTCATGTTGCGATCTGTTTTTTCAGATATTACACCCATACATGCCACCGTTTCGGTAACCCTGGCTGTTGATATGGGTGATCTGTTCGACAAAAACATGGGTGTTTACATTAGTTTCCGGAAAGAAGGACTTATCAGTCGCCCACCCAAGAAACCAGATAATTAGGGTTTACCAATTGCCCATTAGCTAAATGCTAACGGCCATTTCCTAAAATTGTTTATAACTCATCGCATGGCCCTTTCCATGATACTAAAAAAGGAATTTATTTTGCAGCACCAATAAACTGTTAAAGAAAACATGGCAACAATGTGTTATACTGATTTCGAAACAATAAAGATTACTTGTACAAAGTGCTTTACTGGCAAGGATTCCAGACGTTTTTTTAAAATGAATTTTGAATTATGCAAACATTTTCAAAAAGTTCACGTTAAATAAATCCGTGTTGAGGATTGAAAATGTTATTTTTTTTGTTTTAGCAAGCAACCAAATCCACCCGATTTCGATCATTATAAAAATGATCGAATGTTAACAGACTTAAAAACATTCAGGATCAACGCAAACTTACGTTAGTTATTTAAAAATTAAACCAATGTTTCCATCACCGTTACTTAACATCGTTTCAGCTTTTATTGTTGCGGCATTCATTTCCTGGTTCTCTATTCCCAGTATCATTAAGGTTGTTCGCATTAAAAAACTATTCGACAAACCGGGGGACCGGAAAATTCACAAGCGGGAGGTACCGACCATGGGGGGGATAGCCATTTTCGGAGGTTTTGCCATTTCCATGCTGCTATTTGTCAACGGATATGTCGAACACTTATCAGTTGTGGTTGCAGCAAGCGTTATAATCTTCTTCCTGGGCCTAAAGGACGATCTGGTGAATATGCCTCCGAGAAAGAAATTGGCCGTCGAATTTGGTGTAGCCTTATTGATAGCCCTGGCGACAGATTTAAGAATAACTTCGTTAAACGGATTGTTTGGCATACACGAACTGGCCACATGGGTGTCTGTTCCGTTGACCGTTTTCGTGATCATTCTCATTATGAATGCTTACAACCTCATTGATGGTATTGATGGTCTGGCCGCCTCCATTGGCATTCTGGCCACTGTGTTTTACGGAATCTGGTTCTGGATTGCCGAAAGATATGGTTATGCCGTTATAAGCGCATCCATAGCCGGTGCACTGATTGCCTTCCTGCCCTTTAACATGTCGGGCAAACATTATAAAATCTTTATGGGCGATACCGGTAGTCTGACAGTCGGTCTGTTGCTGGCCATTGCCACTATCCGGTTTAACGAAGTAAATGCCCTGGCATCAACACCTTACCGCTTTGCTTCACCCCTGACCATCTCGCTCGGATTACTGATATTACCCCTTTTTGATGCACTGCGGGTTGCCATTATCAGAATTTCCCGAAATACCAGTCCTTTTCATGCAGATAACAATCATATGCATCATCAGCTGTTGCGACTGGGACTTACTCATGGCAACGCCTCCATTGTACTGGTTGCGACCAGTGCTCTTTTTGTCGGCATTGCCATGTTGCTGGATAATCTTGCCCCCACTATGATTTTTACCATCCTGGGTATATTGGCCATTCTGTTGTCGGCTTTCACCATGAACCTGGAAAAACGAAGTTCAGGTGCTGACGAAATTCACCTCGACTTCTTCAAACTCACCAGAAGGTTGTACAAAAAGACCGGCTAATACAAAAAATGAGCCCCGCTTTTGTGGGCGGGGCTGAAAATTAAAGTAAACTGTTTATTGGAATGTAAGGCATGTCAAATGCCTTAGAAACGTTTTCATACACAAGGTTGCCACAATATATATTAATGCCGAGCCTGATGGCTTCGGATTGTTGAGCGGCCTTTTCCAATCCCAATTCGGCAATTTTCAATCCATAAGGCAGGGTTGCACTGGTAAGTGCCTTGGTAGAAGTAAGGGCAACTGCCCCTGGCATATTGGCAACGCCATAATGCACAATACCATCAATCACATAAACCGGCTCATCGTGCGTAGTGGCCTTGATTGTTTCAACACATCCACCCTGGTCGACAGCTACGTCCACAATAACCGCACCTTTTTTCATCAGTTGCAGATGCTTACGGTTAACCAATGTTGGTGCCTTTGCACCGGGAAGCAGCACTGCGCCAATGACAAGGTCGGACTCCCGGAGCACCTTTTCAATATTGGCATCCGTGCTATACAAGGCGGTAATTCGTGAACCAAAAATATCATCGAGATAGGCAAGCCTTCGGGCGCTGATGTCGAGGATTGTCACCTCGGCTCCCATTCCCGTGGCAATTTTACAAGCGTTGGTACCAACTACACCGCCACCGATAATGCCAACCTTACCGCGTTCTACACCGGGAACGCCACCGAGCAATACCCCGCGACCGCCAAAAGTTTTTTCGAGAAATTTCGCTCCTTCCTGAACAGCCAATCTTCCGGCTATTTCGCTCATGGGCTGAAGGCAGGGCAATTGCTTGTCGGGCGTTTCAATGGTTTCGTAGGCCACGCCCTTTATTCCGGCTTTCAACATGGCTTCGGTAAGCACACGGTCAGCTGCCAGGTGCAGGTAAGTAAAAAGTATCTGATCGCGATGAAATAACCCATATTCTTCGGGCAAAGGCTCTTTGACTTTCACGATCATTTCGCAATAGTCGAAGATTTTCTTACGGTCGGCTTCAACAACTGCTCCTGATGCCCGGTATTCTTCATCGGGGAAACCGGCAGCTTCGCCGGCATTCTGCTGAATAATCACCTCGTGACCACGTGAAACATATGACTTAACGTCCGATGGCGTAAGTCCTACCCGGTACTCGTGTTTTTTAATTTCCCTTACACAGCCTATTTTCATATGTATGAATTTGGGGTTAAAAGCGCCTGAAAACATTTCAAAATAAAACAAGCAGGACGAGATACGCCATGATTTTGGTCAGTTGTAATATTGACAATACACCATAAATGTTGTATATTATATGGTATTAATACAGGAGGAGACCTATGGCCAAAAATCTGATTGCGTTAAAGGTGAAGTGCCCGCATTGCGGAGAATCACTCATGGACCATACCCAGTTTCTCAACGCCAGGCCGAGCATTAAGGTGAAGATTGAAGTGAAGGACAAGTCAGGATTTCTCAATCTTTGCTCAACGTATGGCTGCTTCGAAAAGGTGAGTACAATAAAGCTGTTACCCGGTGAAGTGGCCGTTCTTTCGTGTCCCGGTTGCAAAAATGAACTGAACGGGAGCCAGGTTTGCGAAGCATGCGGCGCACCCATAGTTGACTTTATGCTCGACAAAGGCGGTAAAGTGCATGTGTGCTCGCGCATTGGCTGCCAGAAGCATTATGTGTCATTTGAAGACATTTACACCACACTCAGCAATTTCTACCAGGAATACGATTATGGTGCGCGTGACACTGATTTCTGACCGATCGAATTAAGTTCCACCCTGGTCTGAGGG
>JAFGVG010000430.1 GCA_016938095.1 Bacteroidales bacterium | reverse complement strand
TGTTGAAATATGGGCCTGGAGTGATGAGGTAACCTACTGGTATGATTATTTTGATCCCTGGAATAATCCCGAAGATCCCTGGCAGGACGGTGAAGAAACAGTGGTTGAGGAAGGTTTACAACTCGTAGCTACCATCGAATACGAATACAGTTACAAGAATTTCTTCGGAAATACACTGGGTGCATTGATCCCGGTACTGGACAAGTACAAACTATACAATGCCCCGGTTAAAATTTCTTATGCCAAGGAAAATATATATGGTGCTCTCACGTACAGCAATTTTAATGAGAGTGGTTATCCCGAAACAGTTGTGGCCAATATGTACGGCATGATGTCCCTTAGAAAAGCGAGTGCTCCGAGCAATTACAGTATAGAACTCGGACTCGAGTATATTGTCAGGGAGTAGAAACTCAACTGACCTGATATCAGAAAGTCCGCTTACTTAGCCAAGCGGACTTTTTTTTATATATTTAACGCCAGATACACGGTTATGCCATTGAACCACAAATTGAAAAGCATGCTGAAGCATCCTGCTGATACAAGGTTGAGAATACTTTTTGTAGCATGGCTGGCAATGGTTTCCGGTATCACCGGCTTTTCGCAGGTAAGGTTACAGGGTATGATTGTTGATTCAACGCGGCAGGGAATAGGATATGCCGGTATTCAGCTGATGGCAAACGAAACTTATTCGCTGCTGGCCGATAGCATGGGCAGGTTTTCACATACCATGCGTCAGCCCGGCACGGTGCGTGTACGGGTTAGCTTTATCAACTATGCCTTATGGGATTCAGCGTTTTATGTAAGGAACGACACAGCCATCGTTATTACGCTTGAAGCAAGTCCTGAGACCATTAGCGAAGTAGTGGTTGTGGCCCGTGAGAAACGCGACAACAATGTGGTAACACTCGGAAGGAGTGAAATTGCGCTTAGGCCGAAAGGTTTTGGCGAAGCCGACATCATTGGCGCCCTGCAACAGAAAGCCGGGGTTGCCCATGCGGCCGAAATCAGTCCCGGTTTATACGTAAGGGGTATGGAACAAGGCAATGCATGCACTTACCTGAACGGGCTTGAGCTATTTGGCACCAACCATATGCTCTCTATTTTTCCGCAGTTTAACAGTGATGCCATTCATGCCGTTAAACTTATAAAGGCCGATTTTGAGCCGAGGTATGGGGGTTACCTGTCGTCTTACCTGGTGGCCGAAACCAGTCATGATGTTTCCGAAGGCTTTACGGGTAAATTCGAAACCGGGGTACTTACCACAAAAGCCAGGGTTGAAGGAGCTCTTATCCCCGGCCGGTTGTCGGCCCGGCTGGCTTTCCGCTATTCGTACTTCGATCTGATTGCAGCCCTATATAACCGCGTTAACAGCGGCGAAAGCGATGTAAACAAATTGTCGGTCTACCGTTTTCACGATCTGAACGGTTCACTCACCTGGCATACCAAAAAGAAAGGCACGCTGATATTGGATGTTTTGAATACGGCCGATCAGGTGGAATTTGATGATGAAGACCTGGATGTGGGTTCCTCGTGGCAAAATCAACTGGTTTCGGTAAGCTGGCATGTGCCGCTTTCATCCCGAATAGATTTTACCCTGCTTACGGGCTATACCGGATTCCGGCTTGAGGCCGATTTTCGGGTTCCACACAACCGCAAAGTTGAAAATGTAATCTCGCAGGGAAGCGCCACGGCTTTGTTCAACATGAGCCATACCGCCCGGCTGAAAACCCAAACCGGCGTTGATATAAAAATGAGCAGGCTGGAGCTCGAAACGGCCACCACTACCTACCGGCCTGGTGAGTATTCCCGGATTAACAGTAAAACGCCTGCGGAGAATGCAGCGCTTTTTGGCAGCATACAGTGGTTCGCAACACAAAACCTGCAGGTGAAAGGTGGGGCACGCCTGGAGGTTGTTTTTTCAGATACTGCCTATATTCACCCGATGCCCTATGTGGCTGCCAATTATTCCCGGCGGGGACTCATGGTTAACCTGAGTTACTCACGACAAATCCAGTACAGGCATCTATACGTGCCTACCGGCATTAACCTGCCCCTGAACATATGGTATCCTTCGCAGTCGGGTGTTCCGCCAGCAAAAGCCGATCATGTTAACCTCTCGGTGAGCAAAAACATAGACAATAAATTCATGGTTTCGCTTACGGGCTATTATGTTAGCCTTACCGATTTAACAGAGTTTCTCGAGGGCAATTACTTTACGTCACTGAACTTTGTCACCGATAAAGGAAGGGGTTATTCGCGGGGAATCGAAACCAGCTTCGCATGGCGGACAAAACGATTTGAGGTGGAAGGAGGTCTGACACTGGCCCGTTCAAGGCGTAAGTTTCAGGCTATCAACAACAGTGATTGGTTCAGTCCTGTTTTTGATATCCGGCACAAAGCTGACCTGGGCATTGTTTACAAACCAGGCCAAAGGTGGACATTCACACTCAGCCAGTTTATTCAGGATGGTTTTGTGATGACGCTTCCTACCAGTATTTACATGCACCAGACAGCAGATGCCATGGGCAAAATGGAGCAGACTATTGTTCCTGTTTATACCTCGCGGTATAATTTCAGGATGCCGCTGTCTCATCGCATGGACGTGTCGGGCGCGTACCGTTTTAAGTGGGATCGTTCGGAGGCTACGCTGGTATTGGGAATTTACAATGTTTACAATTACCAGAACCCTTATTTCATATATTTTTCCCCCGAAACAGATGCTGATCAGCGGGTATTTCTGCAGGCGCGGAAGAAATCGTTAATTCCGCTGGTTCCTTTTGTCAGTTTTAATTGTTCGTTCTGAAATGGAGAAATCATGGCATATAAACAGCACAAAAATGCTGACGAAGGGTTACCGGCTCGCCGGAATAACGTTATTAACCCTGTTTTTCAGTTGCACTTTGGATAACCTCATCGATGTGGAGGTACCCGAACAGCTTCCGGCCATTGTTGTCGAAGGTTATTTATCGTCCGGATTCCCGGTACAAGTAGCGGTGGCGCGTAACAACCTCATGAACGATGAGTTGATACTGCAGCCCATATGGAATGCAACGGTTTACCTTACCGACAGGCATGATACGCTTTTCCTGGCCAACATTTTTTCAGTGAATAGCAGCCGGAAGTTTGTGTTTAATTATATTCACGACAGCACAACAGAATCTCTTCATGGCAACCATTTGTACTTAACTGTTTTTACCCGGCAGGGCGACACACTGTATGCCGAAACTGAACGCACAGCGCCGGTGCATATCAACAGCATAGCCCTTGCCGATGATAATCTGAATATGGGTATTGTTGCAGACGGGCCCTTTACCGGTTATGCCAGGGTGGACATCACTGCCTATAAGGCCGACACTGTTGCTATGGTTCATTCGAAGTTTATGAAAATACCGGAACCGCCGGATAACTTGCAGATTCCGGTATTAGCGGGCATGTCAACGGCCGACTCGCTGAAAGTTAAATTTTTTCATATCACCGGGGCGTATTACGATTACGGAGTTTCGGTATAC
>JAFGVG010000429.1 GCA_016938095.1 Bacteroidales bacterium | reverse complement strand
TCATTCAGGGTATGGTTCATTTCACTGAGGATTTTAACCACTCCTCCGCCAACGGTACCACATCCAATAAGGGCAATATTAAAAGTATTCATTGTAATAAGGTATTCTTATTTAAAGGCCGCAAGATAATTAAAAATAGGCATGACATGAACATCCGCTATTATTTAAAAAAACCCGAAATAACTTAATAACGCTGGAAATCCTCAATTCCAAAACTATTCAGGCAGGTATTTGGTGTTTGTCCAGTTCGTAATGTGACGAGCCTTATTTTCCAAGGTTCATTTCCAAAAAGACTCCTACGGCATCCCAAAGGTTTTTCATATTGGGGTATTTATACCCTGAACCGAATCCATGTTCAACTTTATCCGAAATATGCACTTCGTATCCTATTTCATATAATCTATCAGACATTTTGTTGTAATCCGACAGTGCTGTGATGACAACCGGTAACGTCGGAATATCCATATGATCATAATTACCCGCCAAAACCACCATATGTGGATAACGGTAACCGGCTTCATACATTTCTTTGCTGTATATGTGACTGTTCCGGATGGTTTGTGCACTGAAATCTTTCCCCAGCAGAAACGATCCGTATGAGTATATCAGCGCCGAAACATGCGATGGTATAGTGTCAATGGCGTCACAAACATAATCCTTCAAAGGTTTTTTAAGCACCTCGGCTGCATATTGCACTGGGGTTTTGTCGAAATACTCATAAGTCATAATGTGCGTGAAATTGCCCTTGCTGCCACCAATCGATACTATTTTTTCAGGGTCAATCCCCAGTTCTTTGGCATGAAAGCGGAGGTAACGGACAGCGCGCTGTGCATCAAGCTGCAATCCGTAATATCTTCTGTTCACCGTGTTCATCCGGCCCTGCAGGGCAAAAACATTGAAACCTAATTCATTAAAAGTTTTGGCAATCAGCGTAAGTTCATCATAAGCGCCCCGGATGGAAGGTATGGTAATGATGGTGCCTTTAGCTTCCGAAGGATTTTTCAACCGATAATCCATCAAAAACGGCCTGAAACCGGGGTCGTCAGCCAGCCAGGCATCGGCGCTGTCAAGTGAATTATCCTCTCGTCCGCCGGGCACCGGGATAGTCTGATGACCTTCCCAGATATCCAAAGCTACCTCATGGTATTTATGAATTTGAGTAAGGGCTTCATAAGAGGTTTTCAGTTTGTTCAATGCCAGAAGTAGCTCCTCAGAAGGTTGATCTGAATTCCTGAGTATGCTGTTATAAGCATTGTTCCTGTCAACTGCCATCCAGCTTTCAAAAAAAGTTAGGAATCCTTCCTCTTTATATGCAGCGGGATACAGTAGGGCTTTCCGGGCATTCAAATAAATATTTTTGTAATCGGGCGCATTGCTTTGTGAACTTGCAGGTATAACAACACCCAGCGCAATGAGCAACAACAAAAGATTAAGGCTTTTCATAACACGTATGTATTCGTTAACAAATAGTTTCGTATTTAAGAATAATGCAATATAACAAATCCTCAACAACCTGTGTTAAAAATTATGCAACAGGCATAGTGGCAACCAGGTACCGCTTATTCTGCGGGCATTAATAATTAAAGAATTGATTGACAATTGGTTCCGGTTACTGAATGTTCCGAAAAGACAGCCAGATATGCCACGACTCTTTAACTCTTTTGTTGAACAAATCACAAAATACTGAAAAGTCATGCTACTGAGGGTTTAGTTTCGTTCAAAATCCTTATTTTTAAGTTTTGTTTGAAAGCCATGAAAGAAAACGCACTAAACCGAAGGAAATTTTTCTCGATCCTGGGCGCAGGGAGTGCCGCCCTTGCCACCAAACCTTTGTCGATTTTTGGATCAGCGCCGGTAAGCCTGAGTGACAAACCTGCTACCAACATAGCTGATGCCGCCAAAGTGGCCAGAACCGAATGGTCCATGCCAGGCAAATTCCCCGGGAAGGTGGTACAGATAAAAAATGCCAGATCGGTTGTCAATGGTGACCCTGTTGAACAGGAGGCTTACCGCATGATTGAAAAGGCCATGCTGGAATTAACCGGGAAAACGGATTTGGGAGAAGCGTGGAGAACCTTTGTCAGTCCCGGTGAGCGCATTGGCTTAAAAGTGAATCCAGTTGCCGGAAAGTTGCTTTCGACCAGTCATGCCGTAACGCAATCGGTAATTAAGCAACTGGAGGCAAGCGGCATCGAACGAAAAAACATACTTATATGGGACAGGCGCGATATGGAATTGAAGGATGTAGGTTTCACGCCTGAGAATTACCCAGGTATTTCCATTAAAGGAACCGAATGTCAGGATGAAAAGGGTTCTTTTTATGATGCAGACGGAAAGCTTTATGGCGAAAGGAACATTGACAAGGATTGGTATTACTGGGCCGATGTGGAAGGAGAATACGACAGTGAAACCCTGCCGTATATGGTAAATGGCGGTAAGTATTCGTATTTTTCAAAAATTGTCACCCGGGAAGTCGACAAAATCATTAATATCCCCATACTCAAAAACGCCGGCGCTTCCATTACCAATGCCATGAAAAACCTGGCTTACGGTTCAATAACCAATACAGGCCGGTTACATGCCCAACTTTGGAACGAGACCAGTGCCGAGGTTTGCGCATTTGCTCCCTTACGGGATAAAGTTGTGCTTAATATTTGCGACGGTCTGAAAGGCTGCTTCAATGGCGGACCAGGAGCCAATCCACAGTTTATATGCAATTACCATACGATATTGGTTGCATCAGACCCGGTAGCACTCGACAGGGTCGGTTACGATATTGTCGCCGAAATGCGTGTTGCCAAAGGAATTCAGAAAGCCCCTACCCCTGAGGTACTGAAATTTCTCGATCAGTCTGCAGCACTGGGCCTTGGCATAGCCGATAAATCATCTATCAACCTCAACATAATTGAACTGGGCTAAGGCATTATAACAAATGCAAACCAATCATGAATAAATCAATCGGGATCACCTGTCTGTTTTTACTATTGCTTGCCAGGGGTATGGCCCAGCAACCCGACACTTTTCCGTCCATTGATGCAAAAGATCTTCCGGGAGCTGTATTTGATAAGCCAAAGGTATACACCGGGGCCTCGCTGTTCGGTTATATGAATGGCGGCGCAGAATTATACCGCGAATATGGCTGCGCAGGGGCATGGATAAGTGAACTGGAATACATGGGTAGTGATTTCAAGATTGAGGTATTCAAAATGAAAGGCGCAGAAGAAGCCTTTGGCATTTATTCCCTATCGAGGTTTCAGTGCAGCAGCGAACCTCCCCTGTCGGTTTTCACCTGTCAAACCCCCTACCAATTGCAGATATGTTTAGGCCCCTATTATATTAACATTATCAATTCCACCGGAAGTGCAAACGACAGCCTTGCTGCACTGAAAATTGGCGCAGCCGTTGCCAACAAGATCAGGGAACTGCCGGCAGATATGACCCAATATTTGCCCGGAATTCCATCGGAAACTATCAATGGCAAAGCCATACTGGTAAAAGGTGAGCTCGGTATCATGAATGGTGCTCCCGACCTTTCAGCATATTTTGCCGGTGCGAAAGGGTTTTGCGCAGTAATCCTTAAAACTGAATCGGAAAGCCTTCTTTCTGTCAGGTTTACAACTGAAAATGAGACAAATGATTTTATTCAATTACATAAATCGGATGATATGGCAAAACCATCAGAAGAGAAAATATCCAGGATTGCCGCGAACCACTTGCTGATTACTTTTAGTAATTGACTTGATGATTATTAAGATGATATAGATGTTCATTAAAGTTTCTACCTTGGATTAACAGCGTAGACAAAAAACATTGAAAAGCTGTAACGTTTTCAAAACGCTTCCGTTAATGAAGGACGATAACCAAACTCAATATACCATGAAATCCGAAATCATTTTTGAACATGAAAGTTTAACGTTAACCTACTATCCTGAAGCAAGTTGCATACTTGAAACCTGGAACGGATTTACCAGTTTTGATCTTTTTGCTGAATTACTGGAAGAAGTGTTGAAGCTCATGGTTCAGAAAGGAGCGAAAAACCTGATATTAGATACGCGGTTACATAAAGGACTAAGTCCAAAGGGTCAGGAACATGGTGTAAACCGTTGCACCTTGCACGCCAAAGAACACGGTCAGATGTTACATGCCATAATCGTTCCCGAGGATGTTTTCTCGAAGTTTTCGGTGGATAATTTTGTAAAGAAGCTCGACAAATCGCAATTGGTTATAAATGCGTATTTTAAGGAATTGGAAGATGCACTGAAATGGATCATGGAGCAACACTGAAACTGCGAAATCAGCTTTAGAACTGTGTTAACTGATCCTTAGTCCAATACTTTCCATTGCAAACCACCCGATTGGGCATGCAGAATTGGGATTAAAGTTTTATGTTTGCAGGCAAATAGTAAACAATATATGAAGTACTGGATAATTTACGGACTGTTCCTGATATGTATTCCGGCTATTGGTCAAAAGGCCGATCTTCCCAAAAGAGTGCTTAAAACCTTCGAGACAAAGTTTCCTGGTGTGGAGAACCTGAAATGGAACGTTGAAAAAGGGGATTATAAGCTCAAATTCGTTTATAACGGTAAAAAAACCACGGTAGAAATAGATGGAGAAGACGGGCATTGGGAAAAAACTTCCACCCACATTGCTTTTGAAGAACTGCCACTTGCTGTTCAGTCGGTTGTAAACAAGCAGAAAAAAAACGCTGATATTGATGAAATAAAGCGGGTGGTTAATGATGAAGATGAGCTTTACTACCGTATAGAATTGCTCGAGGGTAACCTGGTAACCAAAATTGACCTAGACGAAAAGGGCACGGTTTTAAAATCTGAAACAGAGCCCAAGTAGGTTTTTGTATGGATTGGTTTTGCTGAAGGTTGAACTTTTTAATCCCGGCACTTGTTATCCAACATAAAAAGTATGGCAAAACTGTTTGACTCCATCACCCTGAAAGGTATTACGCTTAAGAACAGGTTGGTATTGTCACCAATGTGTCAGTACACTGCCGAAGACGGATACAGCAACGACTGGCACCTGGTACATTTGGGCAGCAGAGCTGCTGGCGGGACAGGGCTGATACTTTCAGAAGCAGTTGCCGTTAGTCCCGAAGGCCGTATAACCCCCGGTGACCTGGGTATATGGAAAGACGAGCACATTGCAGGGTTGAAAAGATTAACCTCCTACATCCATTCGCAGGATACTATAGCGGGTATACAGCTTGCTCACGCAGGAAGAAAGGCCTCATGTAACCTGCCCTGGAAAGGTGGCAAGCAATTAAGTGATTGCGAAGGCGGCTGGCAAACCCTTGCCCCTGACAGCATACCATTTAATCCCGACGACAGAATTCCCGAACCATTGGACGAAGCAGGAATCGACCGGATTATAGCTGCTTTTGCTTTAGGAGCGCATAGGGCAAGGCAGGCTGGTTTCAGGGTAGCAGAAATTCACAGTGCACATGGTTACCTCTTGCATGAATTTCTTTCACCCCTTACCAACCGGCGGACCGATCGATATGGCGGATCGTTTGAAAACCGTATCCGCCTGTTATTAAGGGTACTAGACGCCGTTAAAGCAGAATGGCCGGCAGATTATCCGCTTTTTGTCAGGCTATCCGCCACCGATTATGCCGATGGCGGCTGGAATTTGGAAGAAACCGTTAAGCTCGCTGCAATTCTCAAAGATAAAGGCGTGGATGTAATTGATTGTTCTTCAGGCGGCAATCTACCGACAGCACCTGTCCCCTTTGCACCGGGTTACCAGGTTCCGTTTTCTGCTGCAGTTCGAAAAACAGGTATCCTGACCGGGGCTGTAGGACTCATCACAACCGCCTTGCAGGCTGAAGAAATCCTGAAGCGAGAAGAAGC
>JAFGVG010000428.1 GCA_016938095.1 Bacteroidales bacterium | reverse complement strand
GGACGACCAGGAAAAATCAGAATTACCGAGGTAGCCCATGGTGGCTTCGTTGTAGTTGTAATTGCTGTTTCCCCAGATAAGCATACCGTAATCTGAAAGCACCTCTTCCTCGCTATTGGGAGCAAAGTGCTCACAAATCATATAGGCATCGGGATTCACCGTTTTCACCTGATCATAAATTCTTTTCAGAATAGCTATGCGAGGCGCATCATATGCGCTGCCATCACCGGGGGTATTGGTGAAGCCTTTGGTGAAGTCGAAACGGAAGCCGTCGACCTTGTATTCGCTGAGCCAGTATTCCACTACCCTGTCAACGAAATATTGCGTGACAGATGACTCGTGGTTAAAATCATTGCCCCAGCTATAGGTGGTGTTTGGACTGGTTTCATTAAACCACGGATTATCTGCCGTAGGTTTCCCGGTAGCGGGGTTGAAATACATGCGTACCATGGGATTTTGTCCATAGGCATGATTCAGCACGATATCCATAATCACAGCCATACCGCGGCTGTGACATTCCTGTATGAAATCTTTGAAATCATTACTTGTGCCGTAATATTTATCAGTTGCAAAATAGAATGAAGGGTTATAGCCCCAGCTGCTGTTGCCTTCGAACTCGCTGAAGGGCATCAGCTCAATGGCATTTACGCCCAATGTTTGCAAGTAATCCAGTTTGGCAGCCACATCTTTGATGTCATGTGTGGTCACAAAATCACGGATCAGGAGTTCATAAATGACCAGTTCGCTGTCGGGTGGCGGTGAATACTCCAGGTCATCCCAGGTGAAGGGTTGTTTTCCCGGTTGAATGACGCCGGCAATTTGTTGGGTTTTGTTGTATGGATAAGAAAGCAGGTTGGGATAAACCGTTTCAGAAATGTATTTATCGTTATCGGGGTCGAGGATTTTTTCAGTATAAGAATCGGCAATCAGCAAATAGCCGTCAATCAGGTACTGGCAGGCGTATTCCTTTCCGGGAACCAGGCCACCGAAAGTGATCCAGAATCGTTGTCCGTCTCTTTTCATCTGGTACGTATCCGCCGGTAACCAGTTATTAAAATCACCCAACACATAAACATGCTCTTTACCTGGGGCATAGAGTACAAATGCAACCGAATCGTCGGACAGATAAGTGATACCATCCTGAATACCTTCGGGTATTGTTTCATCGGCAGTAACTCCGGGGATGGTGTACCAGCAGGTATCGGTAACAATTCCCGTTTCATTTTTTGCAGCAGCTACCAAGGTATGCAAAACTGCTCCGGTGGCTGTAATGGTGGTGTCAAATGAATTATCTGTTGTTTTTTTGATCAGGTTGTTGTCGAGATACAGAAACAGTGAATCGTTGTCAAGAGCACCCAGGCTTACATCAAACGATTGACCTGACTGGGTGAAAAACACCCTGCCGGCAGGTTCAATAAAGGTTACGTTAAGACCTTCCTCAAAAACTGAATAGAAAATATCAGCCCCATTCACGTCTCTTCCGGTTTTACCGGCATTGGCATTACGGAATACAAAGGCTATTTTAAGTATCTTTTCGGTATTGGGAACATCATAAAACTCCCTGATGCTTGATGAAATCTCTAACTGGTATTCATTCACAGCAGTTTTGGTCATTTTGCATGCAGCAATATTCGTTTCCCATTCAGCTTTCACATACCTCCAGTCGGCCAGTGATTTACTTGAATCGGTAATCACCCCTGTATGGGCATAAACATCGTCGCCTGCATAATCCATCAGTCCCTTGTTGCCTTCATCGGCATAGAAGGTGATGGTTACGGGCTGGTTATCTAACGGCAGAGGCGGATCGGTTATAACCACCTGAGCCTTGGAGGAAAATGCCAACAGGCATATGACTAATATTGCATAAATTCTGTACATGGCCTGAATAATTAATAAAACAGAGACCCCGCTGAGGGCGGGGTCTCCGAAATGCACCGCTTTATGAAATAACCCCTAAAACTACTCGATGGTTCCGGTGAGGTCTTTAAAGTTCAATGAAACATCCTGTCCTGCCGTAACAGCAACACGTGCCTGGTCGTTTCCGGTACCACGGAATTCAATAACTCCTTCGAGTATCATGAATTCAGCCTGCCACCAATCACATGCCAGGGTAGATGCTGCAGCGTACATACGCAATTCAGTTGCTGCAAGAACATCAGTAAATTTAATCACCTTGTTGGCATTATCAACAGTAAACAGGTATTCTGGTTTTTTCTCGTCATAGCTGCCAAATGCGTCACCAATTCCGTAAACTGTTGCAGGATTAACTTCAACAGTCTCATTTTCCAAATCAACAACAACAATATAGTATCCACTGCCTGCATCGGGAACAGGAACGTTATCAGCACCCTTACCAAATACACCGTCAGTGGCATCTCCGGTTTTACCGAAATCACCTATCCAATCGCGTTGCGGGGCGAATTTGAAACCTTCGCCTTCATATAGCCAAACGATCTTCCAGAACAGTTCGGGATGACTGTGAACCGGGATCATCGGATAATTTGCCAAAGTCCATTGCCAGCCATCAGGAGTTCCGTCAACATCTGTATCAGCAGTGTCGAGTGCACTACCTACCATATATAATTCTTCGGGGTATTCAGGCAAAGGCTCGCCATCTTTCACATAGGTAACGGCAGCCGTTGTACCTGTTCCCAAAGTCCAGGTCATTGAGATTTTGTATACCGCATAGGTTGCATTGGCAATATTAGCACCACCAGCAACCAGTGCATTTAAAGCACCACCGAAGTTGGTATTCACTTTAATTCCTTTATTGCCGCCTCCCAGGTCATAGTTTTCATCCAATACAATCTTCCAGCCATCTGAATAGCGGAATTTGTATTCATTTACCAGCAAGGTTACTTCAGCAGCTTCAAAAGTCATGGTGTTCAAATCGAAAGCACCTTTCATAGGAAGCGGAGTGCTGCCGCTCCAACCTGTCGGAGTTGCTCCGCCAATTACACCCCATTCAACCGGGCAAATTACGGCAACACCCAATTCGGTGTCAATTACCACATGGTACAATCCATCTTCTGGAACGGTGAACTTGGTGGCCGTTTCGATGTATGAACCACGCCAGAAATCAACCTTGGGATCATCCGTTACGCGATCGGCCTCACCTACAACCGCAAAATCATTTCCTGGTCCGTAGGTTTTCTTCGTTTGGCCTGTAACTTCTACAATGTTAAACCCATCAGTACCACCTTTAACTGCAATGTACATTTCGAGCAATTCAGGTCTGGTTTCCTGTAAAACCTCGTTTTTAGTTACCTTCATCATTCCTTTGCTATCAAGTTCAGTTAATGCGGTTCCAGAGCCAACTACATAGAAGCCGTCCTCAACCAAAATAGGAGGAACAGGATCATCATCATCATCATCCTTACATGAGGAAAAGGTGAATGTAAGAACCAACGCTAATGCAAGCCAGGAATACCTGACCAACATCTTTAAATAATCTCTCATCATAATAGTCATTTTAAGTTATAATTAAATAATCATAGTTTATTGTGGATCAGCTAATAAATTCGGATTTGCGTCAGTAGCCCACTTGGGGATAGGGAAAGTTTGAACTGCTGGGTCGTTACTTGTTCCGCCTTGAGCATCTCCTTTAGCCCACCAGGCTTTGGTATACTTTCCGTACCTTATGAGATCCTGCCTTCGTTGACCTTCAGCAAATAATTCCCGGCCTCTTTCTGCTAAAACATCATCGAGCGTTGCACCATCGAATTCGCTAACATTGGCTCTTCTCCTGATATAATTGATCCATTCATCGCCATCATTTCCCAAACGAATTTCAACTTCTGCTTTAATCAGGTAGAAATCACTAAGACGGAACAAAGGAAAGTCATTGCTCAGATTCTCTTTTGCACCTTTTTTAATCTCATACTTCTTAATACGGGCACCTGACGTCCTTATCTCGGTCGGTGTAAATGTGGCATCCATTCTCAGTGCTGGAATTATCGGATTAAGATTCAAGGGAGCCCCTGTAACCGATTCAATTATAGGTTGTCCATTGCTATCATATTGAGGGCCATACATAAAATACGCATCTTTTCTGAGATCAGTGTCAGCATATGTACTAAAGTGTTGATTTGTAACTGCGCATCCGTTCCATGGTCCAACAGTCATATCATATGTTAGGTTCGACTGATAGTGAAGAGTTCGCATATGAATCCTAAA
This sequence comes from Bacteroidales bacterium, assembly GCA_016938095.1. GTDB lineage: Bacteria > Bacteroidota > Bacteroidia > Bacteroidales > UBA10428 > UBA5072. The sequence goes on along the minus strand of JAFGVG010000428.1, from coordinate 4,126 downwards.
TCCCTGATAATCATCTTCATCATAGGGTATTGAAAATATTATCTCACCATTTGACTCGTTGTTAGTTGCGAATGGTGCAGTTACAGTAAGATCTAGAGAATAAAATGGTGAAGCAATAATACTGTCTGTATACTGTTTGGCCTTCTCCCATTGCGGCGTTCCTGTATAAACCTCAGCATTAAGATAGAGCTTTGCAAGCAATGCAAAGGCAAAATTCCGGGTAGCCATGTACTTATTATTTATTGGCTTGAGTGCAGACAGGTTATTCTCAACAACAGTGGTAAGACTATCAAATATGGCTGCACGATAATTTTTGAAAGGTTGAGCAGGAACTCCTGAGAAAGATGACAAATAGGGTGCATCGCCATAATTATCAATTATTAAATAGTAGAAAAAAGACCTGATAACCTCAACCTCCTTAATTTTAGCCTCTATAGCTTCTGTTGAAGGCAATTGTCTGAGCATATCGAGGATCTGATTGCTGCGTGTAACACCTGAGAATAGTTTTTCCCACATGCGATTTACGCCTTCCACATCGTTGTTCCATGTATGCTGATACATTACCCTCCATTTACCACCATCATCCCAGTCGGCATCACGCGTAGGAAAAACCAACTCATCAGATGTAACTTCCTGGGCCCAAAACCACCAGCCTTCGTCATCACAAAGTGGTTGCATTTGTTTATAAGCATCTACACTCATACTGGCAATCTGGGCATCACTTTCGGGATAAACATCCTCAGGGAGTTTATCGTAAAGTTGCTCATCAAGATCTGTACAAGCTGTACCTATCAATGTAAGCAGAAATAGTATTATGCCGAATTTTTTCATATTATACTTCTTTAAAACGTTGCTGTTAATCCTACAGTGAATGTTCTTGTTTTTGGGTAAACATTGTATTGGTCAACTCCAAAAGATAATCCTTCGAAACTTGTTTCCGGGTCTACTCCTGAATATCCGGTTAGAATAAATAGGTTATTCGATGAAACACTGACTTTTAAGTTCTTAATGCTTTTGCTTTTGGGAATCCAGTTGTAACCCAGCGCAACATAGTCAAGCCGTAGAAATGAACCATCCTCTACATATATGTCAGCAATGGTAGGTCCTTGCGTTCTGCCCTGAGTCTTCCAATCTATTGCTTCAGGTACAGCATTCAAACTAGGCAGTAATCCAGGATAATCAAAAAACATGCGTGTCGCATTATAAACATCGTTACCAATTATTGAGCGGAAGGTAAAATCGAGATCAAAATGCCTGTAAAAAGTCACAGTGTTCGACCACCCGATTTCCAGGTCCGGAGAAGGACTTCCGGCAATATAACGCCTTGCCTTATTCAGCTCACGGGTAATACCTCCGGATTCTGATTCATATAGAAAAAAACCATCCGACGAAAGGGCAACATATTTTGGCAGGTAAAAAGAACCCAGTTCTTCCCCTTCAATATTGCCTGTTATATAATTTAAGTCTCCGATCAACCCCCTGCCAGTAAGATACCCATCTCTTCTTACCTCGCCTTCAACAAATTCACCCAAATCACCTATTTCCGTTTTGAAATGCGTTAAGTTTAATGAAGTCTTCCATCTTATGTTGGTTTTATCAACAGCAAACACCTGCAGAAATAGTTCAATTCCAGTATTACGCATACTTCCTGAATTGGCGAAAGTGGTTCGTGCCAGGTTTGGAGGTACAGGAACCTGGTATTCGCCAAGTAAGTCCTCTGTCAGCTTTGTATATACCTCAAAACTACCGCTAACCCTGCTTTTAAGTAATGCAAAATCGATTCCGACATTAAATTCCGAAGTTCTTTCCCATCGTAAATCAGGATTACTGTTCCAGGCTGGTCCAAAAGTTGTTACCTGCTGGCCTGTTTCTGGATCAATAGCAGTACCTGTTGGTTGAAATACTACCTGACTACGGTATTCTCCAATTTTTTGATTTCCGGAGACACCGTAACTAGCCCTAAGTTTTAATTGGTTAACGAAGGACAAGTTCTGCATGAAGTTTTCTCTGTCTATATTCCAGCCAGCTGATATGGTAGGGAACCAACCCCATTTGTAGTTTTCCCCGAATTTTGTAGAACCATCTCGCCGGATGGAAGCAGCCAGGTAATAATGAGAATCAAAATTATACTGAACACGGCCAAAGAATCCGATAAGTCTCGACTCTCCTGCCCACGAACCAATGCTGGAACTTGTGATATCAATAAATGAACCCAGATTATTGTATTTAATGAAATCAGACTGTGGATTCTCGGCCTGAGCATAGAAGCCATCCCAATCAGACTCCTGCCATGAGTAACCCGCCATAAGGTTAAGGTTATGCCTGTCAATTGATTTCGTATAATTGCTAGTCAACTCAAGTAGCTTTTGCTGATTCTTGCCATATTCTTTCTTTCCAAAACCATTATCTGCTGTAGCATAAATACTGCCTTTCGGTCTGAAATAAGAACTAATTCTGTCATCCAATGTGTAGCCAAAGCTGGCCGTTCCAATGAATCCCGGAAAAAACTCCATATCCGCTTTAAAGTTGCCAAAAAAGCTCTTTGCCGTTCGAATATTGTCGATACCGTCAATTACAGCAAGTGGATTTTCGTAATTAAAAGCCCTGATTGTTTTATAATAATTGCCATTTGCATCTTTAACCGGGTCTGTTGGGTTATGTGAAATGGCCTGGTAGATAATATCGTCCTTATCAAAACCATCATAACTTTCATAATCGTTATCCTCAAATGATCCCGAAACACTTCCAAACAAGGTTAATTTATTATTAAGTGCTTTATGCATGAGGTTAACTTTGCCTATTGTACGTTCCTTCTGAGTCCCTTTCATTATACCCTCCCAAATGGCATGGGTTATTGAACCGTAATAACTGGAGTTTTCGGTTCCGCCAGAATAATTCAGGTTGTAGTTCTGGGTAAAACCAGTACGCAATACCTGATCTTGCCAATCGACATTCGCACCTCCGTCGGTAAAATCCAAACTATAAGTATCAACATAATCTCTTATTTCTGAACCAGTCAGTAAGTCAAGATTCTTGGCAACTTTGTCGGCTGAAATTTTCGCACTGAATTGAAGTGTTCCTTTTCCTGCATTCCCCTTTTTGGTTGTAATAATAATAACCCCGTTCGAACCTTGAGATCCATATATTGCTGATGAAGCAGCATCTTTAAGTACGGAATAATTCTCAATATCCTCAGGGGCTATAGCCGTTGGATCTGCATTTGGCACCCCATCAATTACATATAACGGTTGTGTATTGGAATTAAAACCTGCTGCGCCACGGATTTTCACAACGAAACCTGAATTGGGATCACCTCCTTTTTTCGAAACAAGAACACCTGAAATCTTGCTTTGTATGCCTTGAATTGGGTCCGTCAATACACCTTGTCCTAATTCATCAGAAGTAATATGTGCAACAGCACCCGTTTTATCGACCTTTTTTTGCGTTCCATATCCGATAACGATTATTTCATCAAGGGTGGAAACCATAAGCTCCATTTGGATATTCAAGGTTTGAGATTTGTCAACCAGTACTTCATTAGTTGAATAGCCTATATATGAAAACACCAAAGTTGCCGGCTGGTTTAGTTTTATGGAAAAGTTGCCATCAATATCAGTTGTTTGGCCCGTAGTGGTACCTTTAACCAGGATATTAACACCAGGTAATGTCTCACCGGTGTTTTTATCTGTCACCTTCCCACTTACCGTATAATCCTGGGCCAAAAGAGTACCTGGAATGAAAAGTATCAGTAAAATGAATACCTTCCATAGGGTAATTGCTTTTTGCGTCATTGAATTAGTTTTAATCGTTAATAATTAGTTAATCTGTTTTGCTGAAAATAATAAGCAGATTCAGATGATTACTAAAGCTTTCCCGATAATTAGTAAATCAATTGTCAAAACCTAATTCTTATTGCATTAACAAAGTTCGTTGTTCATAGTTGCAAACTCAAAAAAAAACATGCTGAAACTGTGCAAATTCCGCGCAAACGATTCCGCAAACGTTTGCACAAACGTTTGTGGTTGCGCTTTTTTTTCAGTATTATTACAAAACCATTAAACCAAACCAAGTTATTCTGAATGAAAATTCACCAGATCACCATTAAGGACGTTGCCCGTGAACTGGG